>CAYLJT010000335.1:0-4107 GCA_964383995.1 uncultured Polyangiaceae bacterium | reverse complement strand
GAGGCCGTCGTTGCTTGTCGCAGGGCCTTGGAGTAGCGTCCCCGCCCGCGCGGCAATCGGCCGCGTTTTCCGGCACAAGACGTCAGGAGCCCCCATCCCGATGGCCCGCGGTCCCGCACCGAAAAATTACGCCCCCGTCGACTCCACCGCTTCGGTTCTTGGTCCCGCGACCCGCGTGCGCGGCCGGGTTCAGGGCGAAGGCGATCTGCGTATCGAGGGGCGCGTCGAAGGCGACGTGAACGTGAGCGGCGAGCTCACCATCGAAGAAGGGGCGGCGGTCGAAGGCGAGGTCGGTGCGGCGAGCGTCGTGATCGGCGGCGCCCTCTCGGGGGACGTTTCGAGCCGCGGACCGGTGGCGATTCGCGCCACGGCCAAGGTCTCGGGCAACATGGGCGGAAGCGAGGTCTCAATCGAGGAGGGGGCGAGCTTCGTCGGCCGAATCGAGGCGGATTTCGATCTTCCAGAGGGCCTCGTTGCCCCTAGGTAATGGGTACTAGGCGCGCGTAAACCGCGGGCAGAGCGAGGAGCGGAAGGTGGCAACAACGGTCATCGGACAGGGGATCACCATCGAGGGGGAGATCACGTCCGAAGAAGAGGTCGTCGTGGCCGGCACGGTGCGCGGCAAGCTGACGTCGGAGGGCCCGGTGACGGTGGAGGCCGGTGCCGTCGTCGACGCCGATATCGGCGCCCAAAGTGTCTCGGTCAGCGGCGCGATCAACGGCAATGTAAGCGCCAACGAGCGCGTCGATCTGCTCCAGGGCGGGCGGCTCGTCGGCGACGTGCGCGCCGCGCGCATCACGATTGCGGACGGAGCCTCGTTCAAGGGCAACGTCGACATGGATGTTTGATCATGACAATTTCTTCGACGATTAGCGCGGGAACCACGATTGTCGGGACCATCGAGAGCGACGTCGATCTCGACATCAACGGCCGCGTCGAGGGCTCGATTTCGGTCTCCGGTGAGCTGCTCGTGGGCTCCACAGCCCTGTTGCAGAGCAACGTGACCGCCCAACGCATCACGGTGCGCGGCGCCGTCGCAGGCAACCTCACCGCCGACGAGTCGATCGTCCTCGAAGAAGGCGCGCGCGTGGTTGGCGATGTTATCGCGCCTCGCGTGGGCGTTCGCCCGGGCGCTTTGCTTCGCGGCAATGTGTCCACCGAGGGCGCGGGCGCGGCTCCTGCGAAAGCGCGCTCCGCACCCGCCGCGCGCACGGCCACCCCCGCTCGCGCGGCGGCGCCCGTGCGCGCCGCAACGCCCGCGCGGCCTGCCCCCGCGCCGGTCCGCGCGGCCCCCGCCCCGGCCCCGGCCCGTCCCGAGCCCGAGGTTGTCTCGGTCAAAGCGGCAGCCCCCGCGGCACCGGCCGCCTCGCGTGACGCGAGCGAACCGCCGCCCCCCGTGCTGCCCACGCTCAACAAAGGCGCCAAAGGCCAGCTCCGCAAGCGGGGCGGTCGGTGAGCATCGACGGCCGCTTGCGTGAGCGGCTGGTCGCGCTTTTGCGCGAGCTGTCCTTCGAAAAAAAGCGCGTCGTCCTCGCCTCGGGCAAAGAGAGCGATTTCTTCATCGACTGCAAGCAAACGGCCCTCACCGCCGAGGGCCACGCGCTGATCGGTGAGCTGATGCTGGGCGCCCTCGAAGGCCTGCCAGCGTGCGAAGGCGTGGCCGGTGTCGAGCTCGGTGGCTGCCCGCTAGCGAGCGCCGTGTCTCTGACAAGCTTCCTCCGTGGCCGCCCGTTGCCCGCGTTTTACGTGCGCAAAGAGGTCAAAGATCACGGCTCGCGGCGCCTCGTCGAAGGCGACCGCGCGCTGCGCAAAGACATGCCGATCGTGCTGCTCGAAGACGTGGTGACCACCGGCGGTTCGAGCCTGCGCGCGGTCGAGAAGCTCGTGGCCGTCGGCGCCAAGGTGGTGGGTGTCGTGGCCCTCGTCGATCGCCTGGAAGGCGGCGCCGAGGCCATCCAGGGCGCCGGCCTGCCCCTCATCAGCCTCGCCAATCGGCGCGACTTTCTACCGGACTAAGCCCATGCGCAAAGCCCCCCGCTCGGCCCCGCGTCGCACGCTGTTCTCGCTGTTTTTCGCGCTATGGCTCGCGGGCTGCGGGGGCGCCTACGGCGAGGCCATCGCGCGCGGCGACAAGTTCGCCGAGGGTGGCATGTGGGACAAAGCGGCGGCCGAGTACGAAGCCGCCACCAAGCTCGATCCGAGCGATCCCGAGGCCCAAATCAAGCTCAAAGAGGCTCGCCGCAAGCAGGCCGGTGAGCGCCTCGAACGGGGCCGCGCCCTGTTGCGGCGCGGCGAGATCGCCGCAGGCCTCGCGGTGATCCAAGAGGCGGCGGCCCTCGATCCCGAGAGCACCGAGGCGCAAAAGGCCCTCACCGACGCCAACGACGCGGCCCTCGACGAGGCCGAGAAGCTCATCGACGGCGGCGATGGCAAGAAGGCCTTCGAGCTCACTTCGTTGGTGCTCGAAGCATCTCCGCGCGACCCGCGCGCGCGCAAGGTGGACGGCAAAGTCCGAGACAAGCTGGCCGAGGAGTCGTACGCGCGAGCCGAGAGCTTTTTGGCGAAAAAGAAGACCGGAAACGCGCTGATTGAGCTGGCCGCGTGCCTGCTCTACCGGCCCGACTTTCGCGACGCGAAGGTGCGCGTGGGCGAGGTCAAGCAGGGCCTCGTGACGGAGCTGATGTTCCACGTCGTGCTCGACAAGTTCGGCGACGGCGGCGGCGGCAACCGCGAAATGGCGGTCACCTTGACCCCCGAGCTGCTCGCGCGCTCCTTCGACGAGCGGCTGCCCCTGCGCGTGGTGAAAGAGCTGCCGAAGGCCGTCGAAGCCCCACGCGGCGTGCGCGTCACGGGCAAGTTCGATGGCTACAGCTTCGCGCACACGCAAAACCGTGTGGGTCGATCGTGCGACTACGTGTGCGGCACCGACACCAAAGAGAACCCCGCGTATGCCGGCGCCGAGCGCTCCGTCGCTGATGCTGAACGTCGCCTCGCGCAGGCCGAAGAGAGCGTCTCGCGCGAGCAACGCGAGGTGGATCGCTACCAAAAAGACGTCGACCGCTACCAAGTCGACGTCGACAAGGCCCAGGTCGAGCTCGACAAAGCCCGCGCCGAGCTCGATCGCTGCCGCGGCAGTCACCCCGAGCCGAACGCTTGCTCCAGCGAGCAGAGCCGCGTCGACTCCAAGCTCTCGTCGCTCAACACCGCGCGCAACTACCTCGACAGCCCCAAGCGCAGCTTGGAGAGCGCGCGCGACCGCATGTCGAACGCCACGGACAGCCGCGACAACGCCCGTCGCGACAAAGAGCGCGCCACCGAATCCATGCGCACGACGCCGCGCACCATCGAGGTCGAGCGCTTCTGCGCGCACAACTACGACGTGCAGGTGCACGAGGTCGCGGCGAGCGTCACCGTCACCCTGCACATCGACAACTTGCTCGACAAATCCACGGTGCTCGCCGACCAACCGTTCCCCTTCCGCGTCGCGCAAAAAGACGAGACCTTCCCCGCACAAAAGGGTCGTTGCGCCGAGGTCGCCTCCGGCGATCCGCTGGATTTGCCCGACGAAAAGGCCGTGAAACAAGAGCTCGTCACGCAGACCATCGGCGGCGTGCGCGAGAAGGTCATGGGCACCTACGACCGCTACCGCCAACGATTTTTGGCCGATGCGCGGCGTGAAGAGGCCTCCGGTTTGGCCGACGAAGCGGTGGAGGCCTACGTGCGCTACGTGCTGCTCGGACCGAAGGGCCTCGACCCGAAGGACAGCGCGCAGATCGGCGACTTTCTCAGCAAAACCCGGGGTTTTGGCAAGGTCTCGACGCTCGGCGAGCTGTAGCCCGTCGCGCGCCTATTCGGCCGCCATCGGCGTCTTGAGCAGCGGAAAGCCCGCCGCTTCGCGTTGCGCGAGGTAGCTCTCGGCCACCGCCTTGGCGAGCGCGCGCACACGTCCGATGAAGCGTTGGCGCTCGGTCACGCTGATCGCGCCGCGCGCGTCGAGCACGTTGAAGCGATGGGCCGCCTTCACCACGAAGTCGTAGGCCGGCAAAACCAGGGCCTTCTGCGGGTCGATCTTCGCGTCCTTCGCGCCCGGGTCCACGCCCCGCCACA
>CAYLJT010000334.1:0-8958 GCA_964383995.1 uncultured Polyangiaceae bacterium | reverse complement strand
GTCTTGCCGTTCGGCGAGCTTCTGCTCGCGCGCCAGGTCTTCTTCGCGCGCCAGCACGTAGTCGCTGTATTTCAGCGGATAGACGCGAAAGCTGCGGCGCCCGAGCTCCATCGTTTGGGTGCACACGGCGTCGAGAAACGCGCGGTCGTGGGACACCACCAGCACGGCGCAGGAGAGCGACGAGACCCAGCCTTCGAGCCAGCGGATCGAGGCGATATCGAGGTGATTCGTGGGCTCATCGAGGAGCAAGAGCTGGGCGTCCTGCGCCAGCACCACGCCGAGGTGCAGGCGACCCCGCTCACCGCCCGAGAGGCTCGCCACGGGGCGCTCCATGTCGGCGGAGGAAAAACCGAGCTCGCCCGCGATCATGCTCACCTTGCGCTCGAGCTCGTCGCCCCCCGCGAGGTGGTAGCGATCCGTCAATTTCGACAGCCGTTCGAGGGCCTCTTCGGTGCCGCTCGCGGCCCCGTGCTGGGCCTCCGTCAGGGCGTGGCGCAAATCCAAGATCGCGCGAAATCCGCTTAGAAAAGCGTCCAAAACGGTGCCCTCGGCGGCCACCTCGTGGGACTGTCGATAATAGGCGACCGCGACCTCGCGGCGCACGGTGACGGTGCCCTGATCGGGCGGGAGCTCGCGAGCGATCAAGCGCAGCAACGTGCTTTTCCCGGCACCGTTGGGCGCGACGATGGTGGCTCGCTCTCCTGCGGCAAGGGAGAACGTGATGCCTTGAAAAAGCGTATTGGCGCCGTAGCCGAAGCCTAGATCGGCGACTTGCAGCACGGTCATGGGCTCGGGCCTCTACCACGCGGATCGGAGCCCTCCAAGGTCAGGACGTTGACCAGTGGAACGTGGATAGGTAACGGTCCTAGATCGTGGCGGAGTCGAACGCGGAGTTGGTAGCGCGGGCCGTCGCCGGCGATCGCACGGCGACGACGGCGCTCATCGCCCTCGTGCGACCCGTCATTCAGGCGCGCATCTCCCGGGCGCTGCTCCGGCGCTCGGGTCAACGCGCGGGCCGCGAGCTGCGCCAAGACGTCGATGACCTCATGCAGGACGTACTGCTGGGTCTCTTCGACAACGACGCCAAAGCGCTGCGCGATTGGGATCCCTCGCGGGGCCTTGGACTCCTTGGCTACGTGGGGTTGATCGCGGACCGCGATGTGGTGTCGATCATGCGCTCTCGACGACGTAATCCGTGGACCGAAGAGCCCTCACCGGACTCGTCGCTGGAGCTCACCTTGGGGGGTGATGATGGGCCCGCGTTGGCCGCGGAAAATCGCGAGCTTTTGGGGCGCGTGCTCGGCGCGCTCGAAAAGAAGCTCACCGCGCGCGGACGCCAGCTCTTCCAGTTGTTGGTGGTCGAAGAGCAACCCGTCGAGGAAATTTGCCGGGTGTTCGACATGACGGCCGACTCGCTCTACGCCTGGAAAAGCCGCATGGCGCGCGCTGCGCGAGCCATCGGCAACGAGCTCGCGTCAGGTCCGGACCCCTCGTCGCGAAGCACCACCATGTAGCCCCATGCATCACGACGAGACGACCCTTGCGCTGCTTCGGACCACGGCCCGGGAGCGCGATCCCCTAGCGGACCCGCGGTGGGACGCTCTGGCCCGCGGCGAGCTATCCGAAGCGGAGCTCGAAGAGCTGCGCGCCTTCGCCAAAGAGCACGACCTCGAAGCCGCCCTCGAGGCCTTTGCGCCGGCCCCCGAAGGCACCGACGAAGCCCTCGCGGAGCTCGTCCTGGCCGCGCGAAAAAAGCCCGATGCCCCCGCGCAGCAGGTGTCCAAACAAGGGGATGCGGGTCCGCCGGCAGCCAACACGGGAGGCCGCGTCATCCCCTTCCGAAGAGTTGTCTACGCCGTCGTAGCGGCCGCCGCGGCGTTGCTCTTGTTCTTTCGAGCCACCAGCAACGACGCCGACGTGTCGACCTACAGCCTCGTGCTCACGGGGGGCAACGCCATCACGCGCTCGGTCGACACGACGGGCGAGCTCCCGAAGCTCGCGTCGGGCTCCGCGGTCGACGTGATCCTGCGCCCCCAGACCCCAGAAAAGGGCGAGGTCGCGGCGCGGGCCTTCCTGGTGCGCAAGGGGCAAGCGACGCCCTGGAACGTGACGCCAAGCGTCGCCGAAGGCGGCGCGCTGCGCGTTCAAGGCCAAACCGACACGCTCTTCGCGGGGGTCGAAAAGGGCCGCGTGGACATCGTGTTCTTGGTCGGCCGACCGTCCGCGTTGAGCGACCTCGCCGCCCTCCAGAAGGCCGCCGAGTCGGGTCAGGCCTTGCCCCACACGAGGCTCCTGCGCCAACCCGTGGAGCTCGCGGATCCGCCCCCGGAGGGGCCCGCTCATGACGGTGGCAGGTAGCTCCCCGCGCCCCGCGCGAGCCTGGCTCGGCAGGATTGTTGGGGCAGCAACCATGATGCTCCTGGGCTGCGACGCCCCGAGCCAAGCTCCGAGCTTGGAGGTCGAGGTGGGCGGCTGCGCCGCGTGGATCCAGGGTCCGACCTGCGAAGTGAGCCCCGGATCGACGCTGCATTTGTGGGTGAAATCCGACGCCGACGCGAAGCTCACCTTCGCGCGTGACGGCCTGCCGCTCGAGGCGCCGACGCACATCTTCGACGGCGGACAAGCGCTAACAGCGGACATCGGCGACGCGCGTGTGCTCACCGTGGTGGCCGAGCGCGGCGGAGCTCGCGCCCAATTTCGGCTTCCCCTCGCCTTGCCAAGCGAGCCCGCCGTGGTCCGCGAGGCGAAGAGCAAACGCTCTCAGGGCGACGTCGCCGCAGCGGAGGCGATGCTGAAGGGCCCCGCGACGGGCAGCGATCCACGGCTCCGCGCGGCGGCTTTGGGGCTCCTTGGGCGCATTCACCTCGCGCAAGACGCGGCCGACGGACGGCGTGAGCTGATCGAGTCAGCGAGCCTCGCCAAAGGGCTGGGGCGCACCTCCGAGGCCCTCTCCGACACCCTCGCCCTGGCCTACGATCTCACCTTCAATGCGCGCGACTACGGCGCCGCGCGGAGAGCCCTCGACGAGGCCAACGCGCTCTCGGCCGAGCTCCCCGAAGGGCGCGTGCGCACGCTTTATTTCGAGGGCGTCTTTGCCTACGAGGCGGGGCACGCGTCGGAGGCATTGGCGCTGTTGGAGGCGAGCGTGCGCGGCGCGAACCGCGTAGGGCTCCCGACCTACCTCGCGGCCGCCCTGCCCTTGCGCGCCGATCTGGCCCTGTCCCTGGGCCGCCTCGACGATGCGCGCGCGCTGTTCGACGAAGGGGAGCGCTTGACCCCGACGTTGACCCAACCCTGCGACGCCGCAGGCCTCAGCGGCAACCTCGCTTGGGCCCGGCTCGTCTTCGCAAATCACACGGGAAAACAAGCCGATCTCGACGCCGCCGTGGGGGCCCTGAAACGGGCTTTGGACCTCACCCGCGAGGCGTGTCCGAGACACGCCTACCTGGAAAGCGTCCTGACCAGCCTGGCCCGCGCGCACGCGCTGCAAGGTGACTTTGCGCAAGCCCTCGCGGAGGTCGCGGAGGCCCGGCGTATCCGCCCCGAGCCGGCCCCCGAGTCCGCGGTAATTTGGGCGGAAATCGAGGCCGAACAGGCGTTCGCCCTGGGGGACCACGAGGGAGCGCTGAAGAAGTTCGAAACCCTGGGGCAGCTCGCCTACCGCCTGGTGCTACCCGACGCGCGGTCCCGTGCGGATCGCGGTCGGGGCGACGCTTTGGCCGCGCTCGGCCGCACGCAAGAGGCCGATGTGGCCTACGCCGCGGCCGACGCGCGGGCCAGCGCCACCGCCGCGTCGCTGTCGTTGGGAGCCGGCCGTCTCGGCAAGCTAGGCGCGGAAGACGACGCCGCGCGCGCGCGGATCGCCCTGCATTTGGAGTCCGATCCGGCCCTCGCCGCGACCCTCGCGCGGCGGGCCCTCGCGCGCACCCTGAGCTCCGTCGCGTGGTCCGAGCGGCTCGCCTCGCTCTCCCCCCAAGACCGCGCGGCGTGGGACGAAGCGGTCGCCCGCTACCGTCGCGGAAGAGCGCAAATCGAAGCCGAAAACAGTCAGCAATGGCAGCTCTCCGAGGTCGAGATCGACCGTGCGGCCGAGAGCCGCCGCACGCGCGAAGCCGACCTCGCTGCCGACCTCGACGCGGCTGCCCGCGGCCTCCACGCGGCGACGGATGGCGGCCCGCTGCGAAGCCCGGAGGCGGGCGAGCTGTTGCTCGTCTACCACCCCCTTCCGCGTGGGTGGGCGGGCTTCGCGATCCGCACCGAAGGCACCGTAGGCCTGCGTTTGTCGGGCGATCCGCGCCTGGAAAAGGAAGACCCGGAGCGCCTCGCAACCTTGCTGCTCAAACCATTTCACGACCTCATCCTCCGCGCGAAGAGCATTTCCGTCCTCGCCCACGGCTCCCTCGGCGACGTCGATCTGCACGCTTTGCCCTTCGAAGACGGTCCTCTCATCGCGCACGCGCCGGTCGTCTATCGGCTCGACACACCGACGCGGCCGCGGACCGCCGCGCCCGACGGCCCGGCCTTCGTGGTCGGCGACCCCCGCGGCGATCTGCCCAAGGCGCGCGACGAGGCCGCGCGCGTCACCGCCGTGCTTCGACAGCGGTCCTCGCGCGTCACGTCGCTGTCCATGGACAATGCGTCGTACGAACGCGTGGCCGAGGGCCTCGGTTGTGGCGACTTTGCGCGCCTGCACTTCGCAGGGCACGGCCGCTTCGCCGGCCCCGAGGGCCTGGCCAGCGGCCTCGCTTTGGCGAACGGCGCGTGGCTCACGGCCACCGACGTGTTGGCGATGCCGACCCCCCCCGCGGAGGTGGTGCTCTCCGGGTGCGAGACCGCGCGGGCCGGGACGGGCACCCGCGCCGTTGGCGTGGGCATGGCGCACGCGTTCCTGCTGGCGGGATCCACCGTGGCTGTGGCCGCCACGAGGCCCATTGGCGACGAGCTCGGCAAGCGCTTCATGACAGCCTATTACGGCGCCGATCCGAGCCTGGATGTGGGGGCTCGACTGCGGCTAGCAATGTTATCTGTGGAACAGTCTCGGCCCGACCTGGACTGGGCCGCATTTCGTGCGCTGGCCCCCTAATTCGGCGCGCAACGCGTCAGCTTTCCTTGACGAGCGCGAAAGGCGTTATCGTTCCCACAAGGTAGCCCGAGGAGGAGAGCGTGAAGTCCATTTATCAAGCCGCCCTGGTGGTCACCGCGTTTGCGGTGGCGCCCGGATGTTCGTGCGAAGATTGCTTTGGCGACAGCAGCACATCGTCGACGGGACCTTTGGCCGTCGACGGCGGCCCGCAGCCCGAAGAACCGAATCCGGAGCTCAAGGCGTTCGTCCCGACGCGCTACGTGGCCGAGGTGCCTGGAGGCTGCGCGGAGGCGGTCGCGGCGAGAAACGCTGGCTTCAACGTCAAGCCCGTGTTCCCCGACCTCGGCGACAAACTGCCACCTTCGATGAAGAACCTCTGTTCCTTTGAATGGGCCGGGAATACGGCGCCGACGCCAGCAGACCGGGAGCGCCTGACCGCCACGGGCGTCACTGTCCCGGACGTGCCCCTGGTCGTCGCCCTCGCGAACCGCAGCGCCGAGTGGCCCCGGCAGGCCCGCGAGCGACGGCAGGCGACGCTCGTGATGTCCGGTCTGATTCAGGAGGCCGTCCCGCCCACGCGGGTGAGCCTCCCGCCCCTCAAGGCAGGCGCCTTACCTGTCATGATCGGCATTCCAGATTCGTCCCCTACCTCCACCTCGGACGACATCATCGCAGGCCAAAATCCTCACGGATACAACGTCGCGTGGGCCGCGAAATTCCTGTCTTGCACCGACGAGAACGCGACCCAATGCCTGTCCGCCGTGCGCACCGAGCTCGCCCTCGCCTACACGAGCCCGCCCGACGGTGTCATGACGCAACCCGACCCGAAGGGAGGAACCTACGGCACCCGTAGCGCCCTCGCCGCGGCCATCCGCGCCCTCGCCAACCGCTACGTGCAAGAAAAGAACGCTGGCAAGGTCTCGAACCTCGTCATCAACATCAGCGTCGGCTGGGAGCCCCTCGCGGACTGCGTGCCCGCCAAAGACGTGAAGGGTCAGAAAGACACCGCCGATGGCTGCCCCGTCGGCATGACGTACGGGTTCAACCCAGCCAACAAATCCGTGCTCGACGCCCTCGACTACGCTTCCTGCAACGGCGCTCTCATCATTGCCGCCGCTGGCAACGACCCGGGGCTCAGTTGGACACCCACCGGTCCCATGTTGCCCGCCGCATGGGAAGGTCTCGCGGCCCCTGGCAGCGCCTACTGCGCCTGCGCGTTCAGCCCGCAGGGAGGGTCGTGCGAGGGCGTGGATCGCGCGAGCGGCAGCGAGGCTCCGCTGCTCCACGCCGTCGGCGGCGTGACCGCGGCGGACGTCCCCATCCTGGTAAGTCGCCCCAACAGCACGCCGCGGCTGGTCGCCCCCGCATCCCTGATCTTGGGCTTCCCTGGCAGGGAGGTCGTCGCCGCCGATCCGCACTACGCCTTGACAGGTACGTCGATGGCGGCCGCCATCACCAGCGCCGCCGCCGCGAGCGCGTGGGCCCAGGCGCCCAACCTGCGGGCGGAAGACATCGCCCGCAACGTCTGGGCGACCGGCGCTCCGCTCGGGCAAACGGCGGACTTCTGCCTGGCGCGCCCGGTCGGGGAGAGCGGCGGAGCCTGCGACGAGGTGCACCGCGTCGCGGTGTGCGCGGCGGTCAAGGAGACGGTCGGCACGGGCGCCACGTTCACCTGCCCACCGGCCACCAGCCGACGGCCCGCCACCTACGCGCCGGTGGCCGTCACCCCGAAGACGCCCACGGGCACCGACCTTGCCAATCTCCTCGGCCTGACCTACGGCCAGCCCATCGTGCCGGTGTGCCCGGAATGCAGCCTGGTGCCGGACGCCGCCGGTCAATACGTCTCGACGCCGGAGAGCGTGCTCTACGACAGTTGGTTCTACACTAACCAGGTCTTCAAGGTTGGGTATGTCAAGCTCACCCTGACCTCCGCCGACGGCCGGGAGATCCCGTTCACCGCGAACAAGTTGCCCGGAGTCCTGAAGCCGAGCTCCCCATCGCCAGGGACGGCCACGCAGGCCGTGAACATCGACATCAACGCGACCGGGTTTCAGACGGCCACCCTGCAGTGGCAGCTCGTCTACACGAACGGCACGAAGACGACGGTCAGCGAGGAGCTGTTGGTCCGCTGACCGCCGGCTCTGCCCGGGTCGATGTTGCGGAATCGACGGGCTATTTCCCCTGCAGCATTTCGGAGAGGCTGACCGGGACGTAGGCCGAGACGTGGACGACGGCGCTCACCGACACGGCCGCGCCCGCCTGCGGACAGGCGAACTCGGCTGCCTTGAGGGCGCCCTCGACGCAAGCGCGCTGCCCTGCGTCGGCCAGCTCGACGCGCACCGACTGCGTGCGCCCATACGCGTCGAGCTGCCACCCCACCTGAAATTTCTGCTCCTTCGCAGGCGGGCTCGCGGCGAAGCAGCGCGCCAAGGCGGTGCCGCTCACCCCGATCGGACCGCTCAGCGCCGTCTCGTCGCTGGCGGTCTCATCGCTGAGGTAAGAGGTGATGACGCGCCCGTCCGAGACACGGGACTGCGGGAGGTAGCTCGAAAACTCAAGCCGCGCGCGGCGCCCCGCGGGGCCCGCTCCGAAATTCATGCCGCGGATCGCGCCGCAAACGCAGTCCGTCCCAGGCCAAGGCAGGCGGTACCACAATGAAGGCTCGCAGCGCTCGATCTTGCCATCGTTGCCGACCGCGAACAAAATGTCATTCTTCCAGTAGTCCCTCCGAATGTCCGAGACACAGGCGTCGAGCGCGGGCTTCACCGCGTCGTACGCGCTGACCGCTGGCTCCTTGCCCCAGGGTCCTCGGTAGAGCACCTCGTCGATCCGCATGCCTTCGTAGTTGGGCCCCAGGACGCCCAGGATGCCGGACATCTCGTCTTCGTTCGGGGGCGGTATACGCACCAACTTGCCCACCGCCGCCAGCAGCTCTTCCTTGGTAGGAGACGCGGAAATCGGCGCCCGGAAGCGGTCAAGGATGGCATGCTCCTCGCCCGGTCGCGTGGTCAGATCGACGGCCAGGGTACAGACCCCTGCCTCGTCACACCCCGCGAAGGTGTCTGCGACAAGCGCATCCGCAAATGCGGTCCGCCAAAGCTCTCCGCCCGGCGAGGGCGCGCCGCAGACCTCACCCGTAAGTAGGCGCCTGCCCTCCCGAGCATAGGTCGCCACGCGCTCCAGCTCGGCGTTGTCGATGGGCAGGAGCCTGCCCCCCGATGATGCCTGGAGGAAGGCACCAATGGCGATGCGCACCTCGCGCTCTTCCTCCGGAAACAGCACCGCCGGGACGATCGTCACCGGGTCCACGCGCACCTTGGTAGCGTTCGGCGCGGGGGGTGGCAGGGTCAGGGTTCGGGCCGGAGGGGGCGGCTCCGCGCCGCCGCAGCCGAACGAAAAACACAAAAGAGCCCAGAGAACCTTCCTCAAATGCCACCTCCGTCCGAGTAGTTGATGCCGCAGTAGAGGGGTTTGCGCCCCTCCGCGTCGCGCAGGTGTCGCCACCTCCCTGCCCTGCGGTCTTCCCCTGGCAAGACGGGGGTCGTGCAGGGTGAGCAGCCGATGCTCAGGTAGTCTTTTTCGTACAGCGGGTGCACGGGGAGGCCGTGCGCAGCCGTGTAGGCGTCCACGTCCTCGAACGTCCAGTCGAACAGCGGATGGAAGGTAGGTACCCCGAGCCGACCATCGTGCCCCTGCGCTCCGAGACCGCCGCGCGGGCCGCCCTCGACGCGCATCAGGCCATTGAGGGTCGCGCGCTTGCCCTTGGCCGCCCGCAAGAACGGCTCCTCCTTGCGCATCTCGCAGCACAGCGGTTGACCGTCGACGTATTGGTAGAGCGGCAGACCGAAGCGCGCCTCTTGCTCTACGGGCGTCAG
>CAYLJT010000333.1:0-8978 GCA_964383995.1 uncultured Polyangiaceae bacterium | reverse complement strand
GTGGGCGCGAAGACCACCCAACAGCTCCTTCAGCGCCTGCGCGAGGGCATCGACTCCAAGGAGCTCGACGACGGCGATCGGGTTTGGGAGGCGCTGCGAACCGAGGCCAAACGGCTCCTGGCGATCGGCGGCGGGCCCATTCCGTTGGTAGCAAGCCCCACGGTGGTCATGGTCGTCGGCGTCAACGGCGCGGGAAAGACCACGACCATCGGAAAGCTCGCCACGCGCTACAAGGCGGAGGGCAAGAGCGTGGTGCTCGCCGCGGGCGATACCTTCCGCGCCGCCGCCGTGCAGCAGCTTTCCGTGTGGGCCAAGCGCGTCGGTTGCGAGATCGTGCACGGCAAAGACGGCGCGAGCCCGGGGGCCGTCATCTTCGACGCCATTCAGCGGGCGAAGGAGATTGGGGCCGACGTGGTGCTCGCCGATACGGCCGGTCGCCTCCACACGAAGACCAACCTCATGGACGAGCTCAAGAAGGTGGAGCGCACGATGGCGAAGGCCATGGACGGCGCTCCCCATGAGACGCTGTTGGTGCTCGATGCGACCAACGGGCAAAACGCCGTGCAGCAGGCGACTCTCTTCAAAGAGACCCTACGCATCTCGGGGCTCGTTCTCACCAAGCTCGACGGAACCGCGAAAGGCGGCGTCGTCCTCGGCATTTCCTCGGAGCACGAGCTGCCCGTGCGCTACGTCGGAATTGGCGAGCGCCCCGAAGATCTTCGAGACTTCGACGCGGACGAGCTGGTGGAGGCCATGTTGGGGCAGGGAGACGCAGACGATGCGTCTTGAGGAAGCCGAGCCGCCGAAGGGCAACAATGCGACACGATTCGGATTTGGTTGTTGATCGCGAGAAAAATCGCGTGATATAGTCCGTCCGCCTTGGTAGCCAGGCAATTTTATCAATGTTTTCGGGTATTTAACCATCTAACCGGCGGCTTAGCTCCACGAATGGTCGCGTCGCGCGGACAGCGGAAGGGATGGCGATGAAGCAGGCTCGTTTAGGGCTTGTCGTTGCGGCTGCGCTTTTTGCGATGCCTGTCACGGCATTCGCTCAAAAGGCAGGACAGCCGAAATCCGAGGAGATCAACCTGGACGAGCCCGCTGAGGGCGCGACCGAGGGGACCGAGCCGGTTGAAGGCGCCGAAGCTACGGAAGGGGGCGAAGCAGGGGAAGGCGATCTCAGCGCAATCTGTCAGATCGACCCGACCGCATGTCCATCGGTAGACATGGATGCTGCAGCGAAGCGCGATATCAGCGCCCAGATGTACGCCGTCCAGCAGATCTATGCCCTCCGACAACAAAGGTTTGAAGTCAATCCTTACTTTTCGGTGACGATGAACGACCAGTTCGTCGCTCACCCGGGTCCGGGCGTGGCTGTCAACTGGTATCTCACCAACGTGTTGGCCGTCGGCGTCAATGGAAACCTGTATGCCGGTTTGAACGCCAACTCGGACTTCAACTTCCAAACCAGTCGGGCGGCCCGCGTCGGCGAGCCCATCACCGAGTACCAGTGGAACGCGAACGTCAATTTTTCCTACGTGCCTGCCTATGGCAAGTTCGCCGGATTCAGTGACTTCATCTTCCACTACGACTTCTACGTCGTCGGCGGTGTGGGAGCCATTTCCACGCGCCCGATCGCGGTTGTCGATCCGGACAACCGCACCTTCGACTTCGCGCCGAAGCTCAATTTCCGTGCGGGTGGCGGTCTGCGCATCTTCATCAATCGCTGGTTTGCAGCCATGTTGGAGATCAGCGACTACATCTTCTTCGACGAGCTCGAAAACCCGTCGATCGCCACGGGAACCGACGCAAGCACGGGCAAGCCCAAAGCGCAGGACCCGGCGACTTGGCTGGCTGCTGACAACAGCTTCACGAACAACGTTCAAGCGCAGTTAGGCGTCTCGGTCTTCCTGCCATTTTCCTGGGAGTACCGCCTCCCGAAATGAGCTGAAGCCATGGAGAACGGCAAGGGAAGAACGCGAGGCACGACGCCAACGATGGACGCCAGAACGGAGACGAAGGCGAGGACGATGATGCGGCGAGGGATTTCACGACTCTTCGTGGTCGCGGTGGCCGCGGCAGGAGCCACCGCCGCGGCGGCGATCTTGACCGCAACGCCGGCTGAAGCTCAGGAGATCCAGATCACGGGGCCGCTCGCCGGAGCGCCCGCCGTCCGTGAGCTGCGCCTCCATCGCGAAGGGCGATTCGAGGTGGCGCCGAGCGTTTCGTTCTCGCTCCTCGACGAGTACCAACGCACGATCATGCCAGGCCTCAGGGCGACCTACCATCCGACCGACTGGCTCGGCTTCGGGCTCTGGGGCGGCTTTGGCTTGCACTACACCACCGGTCTGACCGACGAGCTGCAGCAAAAGGCGATCGACGATCGCCGCTGCGACATCAACGGCGCGGCGCGAGCCTGCACCCTCACCGCCGTCAACCTTACCCGCAAGGGCGGAGGACGGACGGGGCTCATGTCGGACGACCAGCTCGGCGCCATGTCATGGATTTTGGCGCCCCAGGTGACGGTCGTCCCGTTCCGCGGGAAGGTTGCGCTGTTCTCGACGGTTTTCGTCGACACGGACGTCAACTTCTTCGTTGGACCGGCGTTCGTCGGTCTTCAGGAACGAAAGCCTTGTGGTAAGGACGATGATGGCGGGACCTTGACACCTTGCTCGCAGAGCTTCGAGCTGGAGAGCCGCCTGGCCATCGCCCCGACGTTCGGTCTCGGTCTGAACTTCTACCCGATGCCTTACCTCGGGGTCGGCATGGAGTTCCGCGGCCTACCCTTCTCGTGGAACACGTCGGGATTCGACAACCACGGTTCGGGCGAGGGCGAGGCCTTCCCTGACAACGCCGTCAACGACGCGGACCGCGAGTTCCACTTCAATAGCATGATGACCATCTCGGTGAGCGTGCAGCTCCCGACCGAGATCGCGGTCTCTGAGTGACAGCACCTCCCCCGGCCTAATCTGCTATAGCGCCCCCGCGCGCACTGCACCGAGAGCGGTTCAACCGTCATTCCGAGGTATCGCGCCTAGGAGAAGGTATGGGCCTGTTCGATATTTTCAAGAAAAGCAGCACCAAGAGCGCTCCCCCTGCGGCCCCCGTGGGTGACAAGCGCATCGCCGCCCTCGCGAAGACCGCGACCGACAAGCGCGCCCAGACCTACGACCGTATGGAGGCCATTCAGGCCCTGGTCGCGATGGGCAACGCCGAAGCGGCGGCGGCCCTGATCAAGCGCTTTTCGTTTTCGATCGACCCCTCGATTACCGACCAGGAAGAGAAGGAAATCTGTTTCCAGGCCATCGTGGCGGCAGGTAAGGATGTCGTGCCGGCGGTGCGGGAAGCCGCAGAAAAGGCCGAGGCCCTGACCTGGCTCATCAAGGTGCTGCGCTACCTCCTGACGGATGCCGAGTACGAGGACGTCATGCTCGACATCCTGGCTCGCTTCGACACGGAGTACGTGCGCAACACCGATCCGAAGATCCAGGTGATCGTGGCCCTGGAAGGCATTGTCTCGGACGAGGTGCGCGAAAGTGTGGAGGCGTATCTCGAAGACGTGAACGAAACCGTGCGTTTTCACGCGGTCGAGACGGTCTTCGCCCAGAACGACGAGCGCAGCTTGGGGGGCTTCGCGAAGCTCCTCGAGGCCGAGGAATCGGTGCGCGTCAAGAACAAGGTGGCCGAGGGGCTCGCTCAACGCGGTTGGGTGATTCCAGACGAACTGCGCGAGGGTGTAAGACGCGCGTTGGTCGATAGCTCCGGCTTCCGCGTGGGACCCGACGGGCGTGTGACGCGGGCCGGCCGCTGATCCGACGACTCCCGTTGACAGACTCCTCTTGCCTGAACGACTATCCGCCCAATGGTAGGCTCCGTTCGATCGTCGCGCGAGCTCGTGGAAGATACGTTGCGCGCCGCGGGCATCGACCCGCTGTCGGCGTTGGCCAAGGACGAGCCGGGTCAAACCTCGTGGTCGCTCCGCCGTGGCAGCGCGAACGTGCTGGTGTCACTCCTTGGAGCGGTCGGATCGCCGCCCACGAGGTTGCGGGTCGCGGCGTCGGTGATGACCGTGCCCGATGAAGTCGAGGCCCGGGGCAGGCTCTTCGCCCGATTGTTGGAGCTCAATGCATCGGCCTTGAGCAATGCGGCCTTTGGCCTCGTGGGCAACCGTGTCATCGCCGTCTCCGAGCGCCCGACAGCGGGTCTCGACGGTGTGGAAGTGGACCAGGTCGTCAAGCACCTTTCGGCCGTCGCAGACACCTACGACGACAGGCTGGTGGCGGAGTTCGGGGGAAAGCGAGCATCCGACGCGTGATGCTGAGCCACCGGCGGAGAGCACCCAACGTGAACTGGATTCAGCCCCGCTGGCTTGCCACAGGGGTTCTGGCGGCAACTTCGGCGTTGAGCGTCGAGACCGCGTCCGCGGCCGAATACGAGGTGAACGCGACGACGGCCCTGCAGGGCTACGAGGTCGCGAGCCCCTGGGGTGACGTGGTGCTGGAGCGGCGCCGATACACCCAGACGCTCGGCGCTGGCGCCTACCACTTGCAAGGCGACTACGTGCCCGGCAGCGCGGATTTCTCCGTCGTTTTCCGCATGCGCCTCGACGCCGACTTTGGCATGAGCTCCCACCTGGACGGTGGTAGCGAGACCAATTTCGCGACGGGGGACGGTGCCCACTACGTCCCGGGCCTCGAAGAAGCGCCCTTTGACTTGATGTACGGGTACGTCGAGGGACGCAACCTGATGGGCGGTTGGCTGGGGTTCCGCGCTGGACGGCAATATGTCACCGACGTGCTCGGGCTTTGGTCGTTCGATGGCGGGCTGGTGCGCATCACCACCCCGTATTGGGTGCAATTGGAGCTTTACGGGGGCCTCGAACAACGCGGTGGGCTGCCCCTCTCCACCTCGCGCTACCAGCGTCAGGGTGTGTGGCGCGGGTCCCACGCCGACTTCGAGACGTCGGGCGGACCGACCGTGACCGACTACCCGTCCTACCAATACGCGCAGATGGCTCCGGCCTTCGGTGTGGCCCTGGAGAGCGCCGGTGTGTCCTTCGTTCACGGGCGCCTCAGCTACCGGCGGGTCTACAACCAGGGCACCAGCATCACGCAGCAGTTTCCCGATCCGACGGGCGGATTTCGCACCGCCAACGGCCTGCGCGTCTCGCAAGATCGGCTGGGTTACGCGGCCGACGTGAGCGTGTTGCAATACGGCGGCGCCCGGGCCGGTGTGAGCTACGACCTCTACAGCCAGCGCGTCGCGACGTTTTGCGGCGGCCTCGAAGGCTACGTGACCGAGGGCCTCACTCTCGGCGCCGACTTCGATTATTTCGAGCCGACCTTCGACGCGGACTCGATTTGGAACTGGTTCACCAAAAGCCCCGTAACGACGGTGACGGGCCGGGCCTCGGTGGACGTCACCAAGCGGCTCGACGTCAGCGGATCGGGCGGAATTCGGCAGTGGAAGACCGAGGGCGATCCGGACACCTTCGGCCTCGGCGAATGCCAGGCGGCGCAGGTCGCCGATCCAGCCGCTTGCGTGGGTCGAGACTACTTCGATCCCTCGCGGGACATTGGCGTTTACGCTCGCTCCGAGGACGCGCGAGCGTCGGCCTCCACGACGGATGTGCTGGGGCAGCTCGCGGGCCGCTACCGCTTTGATTCGGCCCTGCTGGGGCTTCGCGCCATGACGCAGTCCGGCGATCGGGGCCACCGCGTGGGCGGCGATTTGTATGGCGACAAACGCTTCGAAGAAGGGCGCTATGCGCTGGGCGCGCGGGTCTCGGTGTACGATTGGGCGGATCCGCTGCGGCCCGATCGCGACGCGACCTCGTTCGCTTATGTGCTCGGCGCCGGCTACCGACCCGCGGGCTTCGTCGACACGCGCCTCGAATGGGAGCACGACATGAATCGCCTCGTCGGGCAGCGCTATCGCGTCGTCGCGATGATCGACTTGAAGGTGCTGCCATGACGCGCCTTGAGAAGCTCGTACGACGCCTGCCCGGGTTGGCCCTCGCCCTGGCCTGCGTGACGGCCCTCGGGCTCGCCACGCTCGACCCCAGCGCCTCGGCGCAGCCCGCGAAGAAGGACGCCGGCGCGGAGCCCTTGCCCGAGCTGCCGCCGCCCGCCGAACCGCAACTGCCCCCCGCGCCAGAGGTGGTGCCCACGGCGACCGCAGCGACGACCGGCCCCACGCCGCCCCCCGCCCACACGTACACGACGGCGCTCTACCCGATGCCCAACGACGCCGAAGTTCCACTGGAGTGGATGCCTCCGGGGAGCGATCGAAGCCTGGTCCCGAGCGACGAAATCTTCCCCCAACAGAGCATCACCATTCGCTTCAACCACAAGAAGCACGTGCAGGAGCAAAAGCTCTCGTGCAAGGTCTGTCATGCGGCCGCCTACGCGAGCAACGCGACGACCGATCGCTTGCTGCCCGAGCCGGCGACGACGTGCGACGGGTGCCACGACGTAAACCACGTGGACCTGAAGAACGTCCGCGCTGGGACCGAAGAAAATGGTCAGTGCACCTTCTGCCACTTGGGTGAAGGCGCGGGCGTGGACGGCCATGTGGCGGCCGTCGTGATCCCCAACGCGAACCTGCGATTTACCCACAAAAAACACCTCGATCGCAACATCGATTGCGCCCAGTGCCACGGCCAAGTGGGCGAGCTCGAGCTCGCCACGCGCGAGCAACTACCCCGCATGGCGGGCTGCTTCGGCTGCCACGACATGAGCGGCGCGGCCCAGGGCGAGGCCAAGGGCACCTGCGAAAACTGCCACGTGACGCAGCGTGACGGCCTGATGTTGACTTCGTTTTCAGCGGGTCAGCTAAAGCCGCCCCGTTGGCTCGGCAACGCGGCCCACACCGCCGACTGGATCGAACGGCACAAGGGCGTCGCGGCGAGCAACAGCGCGTTTTGCGGCAGTTGCCACAGCGCGTCGTATTGCACCGATTGCCACGACGGGAAGGTTCGACCGCGCAACGTCCACCCGAACGACTGGATCTCGATCCACGCGCAAGGCGCACGGCAGGACAATCCCCGCTGCACGAGCTGCCACGAGGCCCAGACCTTCTGCGCCGACTGCCACCGCCGTGTGGGAGTAGCCCGCGACGTTGCGAGCGACAACCGCCTCGCGGGGAGGCGTTTTCACCCGCCGCCCTCGGAGTGGACCAACGCGCCGCGCTCCGCGAACCATCACGCGTGGGAGGCGATGCGAAACCTCAACGCTTGTGTGTCCTGCCACACCGAAAGAGACTGCGCGACCTGCCACGCCACCAAGGGCATTTCGGGGGGCCAGGGCGTCAACCCTCACCCCCTCGGCTTTACCTCGAAGTGCAGCACGGCGCTGAAGCGGAACCCTCGCCCCTGCTTCGTTTGCCACCAGCCCAACGACGCATCGCTGAGCCAATGCCAATGAACGACCCCCGGGAGGCCCCCCCTCTGGCACTGGAAAGTTCGACATATTCCTTGCGTGACTCTTCTGCGCGCGGGTATAGCGAATCTCCGCCGAATGCGGGTCGACCGTCGGCGCGTCCTCGGCCGGGTCCCCTAGCCGGTCCCAAGGAGAGTCTGCGTGAAGGAGCTGATCCCATACCTCGTGGCCAACATGGTCCTGGATTTCAAGGGCGACGTCTCGATGGAGACGGTGCGCCAAATTCTCTCGGAAGACGACGGTCCGGAGGCCCGCAAGCTCCTGGCGAAGTTGCTCGAAGACAAGGGGGTGGACGAGATGCTGATCACCCTCGCGGACTGCCTGAAGGAGCACGTGACGGCGGGCATCAGCGAGCGCGTCGTGCGCGAGCAGATCATGCTCTACGCGGACAGCTGAACCCGGTCCTTTATCGCACAAAGCTCGTGCCGGCTCTCGGCGTCGCGCTGCTCGTTGCGGCGTGTGACACCGGGAGCCCCGAGTCTCAGCCGCTCGATTCCCCTTTCGTTCAAGTCGTCGAAGTTCGCGCGACGCAGAGCCTTGCCGCCGACGGCACCCCCGTTCGAGCGCCGATCATCGCAAACTCCCTCGTTTTGACGGGCTCGGCGTTCGAGGTCCAGCTCGACCGCTTCGTGTTGCCCTCGACGGCGACCCGGCAATCCATTTGCCTTGCTTCCGCGACCACACCGGTGACCTCGCTGCAGGAGTGCGAGGGGGGCATTTCTCTCAAAGCGGCCTACGATCCGACGCGGCTCACGATCACGTATTACCAAGCCGAAGGGGCTCGGCTGGCCCCGGACACCGAGTACCTCTTGACGATGGTTCCGGCCTCGGAAGACGGCCTTTTCGGGCTGCGAGCGTTCGATGGTGCGCCGCTGCTCACGCCCATCGCGTACGCGTTCCGAACGTCACCGGCGGCGGAGCCCCAAGAGCCGAACGACGAAGGTCCTCTCGGCGGCGATCTATTTTGCTGCGGAGTGAGCACGTCGTTGCCGCCGTGCCCCATCGAGGGCTTCGGGGCGGCCGCCTCCTTCGGGTCGTGCGCGTACGGGACGTGCCACGCGGTCGACGCGAACACCGGCCTCGGCCCGGCGATGGGGCTGAATTTGTCGCCCCCGCCGGCCACCGGGCAGATCTTCGCCGACCCCATTTTTTCGACGGCCATCGACCATGTTGCGCACGAGACCCAAACGGGGCAGCGCGCGAGCCAGGGCTCGCTGTCGAGCGTTGACTCACGATTCGGTCGCGCGATGCCGATCATCCGGCCGGGCGAGCCCGGAAACAGCTACCTGCTCTACAAGCTCGCCGCCGATCCGCGAAATTACCCCCTGGGCGGAGGTCCGTCGGCCGAAGAGGTCGCGCGGCTTCGCGCGTCGTTGGTGGTTGGCATGCCCATGCCGCCCACGCAAGGAAGTGCCTTGGACGGGCGGAGCTTGGAAATCCTGAGCGCGTGGATCGCGAGCGGGGCTCCCACCCACGCGTGCCCGCCCTAGAGCGCCGAACGGGTTGAAACCCGCTCGCCGCTCTAGTTTTGTCCCGTAG
>CAYLJT010000332.1:0-8987 GCA_964383995.1 uncultured Polyangiaceae bacterium | reverse complement strand
GACCGGCGAGGCTGTCGGCGCGAGCGTGGACATCTACGCCGCAGGGATGATCCTCTTTCAGCTCCTCACCGGCGAGCTTCCCTTCGATGGTCCGAGCGCCGAGACCATCTTGCTCCAACAGCGCACCGCCCGAAGGCCCGATCCTCGGGAAATCGCGCCCCATCGTGGCATCGAGGCGGAGCTCGCGGCGGTGTGCTTGCGGGCCATCGACATCGATCCTGCGGCCCGTTTTGGCTCCGCGGAAGAGCTCGCGATGGCCATCGAGGGGGCCGCGGAGGCGTACGGCGGAATCCCTCAGGCGCGTGCATCGCGTCCCTCCGAAGCGTCGTTGAGCGGACGTTTCTTTTCCTCGCGCGACGGAGGCCCCGCCTCCGCGGCGCCGTCCACGCTGCCCTCCGCCCACATGCTTCGCGCGAACGAGAGCTCCCCCGCGAGCGGTCCCGCCGCGTCGGGGAGGGCCCGCGAGCTTGGTTTGATCGAGCGCTATCTCTCGGGCGATCCGCGCGAGGGAGCGTTCTTGATTTGGGGCGCGGAGGGTTCGGGACGCTCGTGGTTGATCGAGTGGGCGGAGAGCTTCGCGACCGAAAACGGGTACGCCGTGGTGAGCGTCCCAGGGCAGCCCTACCCTTTGAGCGAGGTCAGCTACACCGGCTTGCGTGCGCTCATCGCGGCCCTGCTCCCGGACCAGTCGCACGAGGTCCTCGCGCGAGGTCAGGCGCAAACGGATGGCCCTTCGCAGCGCGGCCTTCGCACCGTTTTCTCTCCTTCGTTGCTCACCCCAGCGCCCGACAGCTCGCCCCGCGGTGAGGTGTTGGCGGCGTTTTCGTGGGCCCTCAACCGCGCGATGCAAGAGCGAGGACGCGTGCTCATTTGCATCGATGACATCGATCTGCTGGACCGCATGTCGGCACGAACGATCCTCGACTATCTTTCCCTCGGGTTGACCGCGGGGCCACGGTTCTTGCTGACGAGCACGCGAGCCCCCGATGGCTGGCTCCCGGACAACGCAGAGGTCCTCACGCTCGCTGGTATCGAGCCTGAAATCGCCGCGAAGTTGGCGGGTTATTACGGCTCGCATGTGCAGCAACGGGGGGAGGCGCTGCCCGCTCTCTACGTCTCCGAGCTGGGCCGTGCGGCGCCGCCGAGCGGACTGGACCGCATCCCGCAGACGCTCAGCGCGCTCGTCGAAGGGCGGCTCCGAAATCTCTCACGCGGGACCCTCGACACCCTCGAAGCGATCGCGGTGTTGGGTCAAGGGACGTTCGAGGAAATCGCGACGTTGGTGCCGAAAACGGTCGATGTGCGAGGGGCGATCGATTCGCTCGAGCTTCGTTCGATCGTCGTCGAGCGTCGGGGCACGTACGCGACGTCGCACCCCATCTTCTCCCGCGTGGCCAAGGCATTGGCGCCGCGCGGCGTGCTCGACGAGCTGCATGTCCGAGTCACCGAAATGTTCCTCGATCGCGCCGCGTCCATCGAGCTCGTGGCGCACCACGCGGCGCGCGGTCGCCCCGATTTCGCGACCTATGTGTTCATCGACGACTGCGCGCGCCTGCGCCTTTTGCACGGTGACGACGAGGGTGCGATCTCGACGCTTTGGGATGGGCTTCATGCGGCCCATCGCCAAGCGCTGCTCGGTGAGCCCGACGCCAGCCAAGCGTGGATCGCCTTTGGAAGAAAGCTCGGCGCTGCGCTCCTCGGAGCCTCGCGTGAAGACGAAGCCATGGGGGTCCTCAACGAGGTCCTCGATCAAGCCGGCCCCCTCGACCTCGAGCGAGCACGCGTGTTGGCGCAGCTCGCGGACGTGGCCGACCATCGAAAGAAGCTCGCCTTCGCGTCGGCTCGGCGGCGTGAAGCGCTGCACATCGCCGAACGCCTGGGCGATGAAGCCTTGGCCGACGAGCTTCGCAGTTCCATCGCCTCGCGAAGCTCGGGGAGCTAGCCCTTCGCCTTTCGGCTCGGTTCGGCGCTAGGGGTTGGCGACGCCCGGACTCGGGCTTGCGACCGCGAAATCAAGGCTATTGTCGTCGGTATCGGTGCCGTCGGGAGTACGCGCGACGGCCACCTGCGGCGAGTTCGGGCTCGCTTGCGGCGTGGGATCCACAGACGCGGCGGTCTCCCCGAGGAACACCGGATCGGCGCCGCCGAAGGTCCCGTAGCCGATGGCGTCGACCACCGCGCCCGCGTAGTAGAGCACGAGGTTGTCGGGCCCATTCGCGAGGTCGGCGCGCGCGTCCATCAGCGAGCCCACGTTGGCCGGGACGACCACCGTCGCGTCTTGCACCACGAGGAAGTAGCCGCTTTGACCAACGGTCCCCGAAAGGGCGAGCTCGGCCGCGTATTCGGAGCCGTCCGCGCCATCCAAGAATTTGAGCGAATAACCGGCTAAATCGAGGCCCGCGGCGCCCTTCAGCTCGATGAAGGTGCCCGTGTCGGTGCCCGAGCGATCGTAGAAAATCTCGTTGATGACCAGGGTGTGCTTGAAGTCGCAGGTCGGCGTGCACACCTGACCAAGCGGCGGATTACCCTCGCATTCAAAGGGTTCTTGAACGCCGTTGCCGCACACGGATTGGCAGCCCGAAGCTTCGAACGACATGCAGTCGGGGCTGCAGACCAACCCGGGCGCGTTGACAAACCCTAGATTTGTGCAGTCTTTTCCGAACAGATCGGCGCCGTCGCACATCTCACCCGGCTCGGCGATCAGACCATCGCAGACCGCGACACAGCCGCTCGTGTCGTACTCGCAGGTCGGCGAGCAGGACAAAACACCAGGCGTTCCGTAGCCAAAATCGATGCACGTCTCGGCGCCCAACGCGGTCCCATCACAGGGCTCGCCAGGCTCCAAAAGCTGTCCATCGCACGTGGCCTTGCAGCCGGAGGCGTCGATTTGGCAGAGGTCGTTGCAGACCATGCCGTCGGGGTTGGAGAAGCCTAGGTCGAGGCAGCTCTTTCCCCCGAGATCGCTACCTTCGCAGTCCTCGCCCGGATCGAGCACGCCGTTATCGCAAAGGTTCGCGCCGCCCTCACCGCCGCTGCCACCACCGCCGGTGCTGGCGCCTCCGCCCGTGCCTCCCGAGCCGCCGTCACCGCCCCCGGCCCCTGTGGACGAGGTCGTGACCTGGGCTGGAAATTTCTTCGGATCGTCGCCGCTGCATCCGGAAATTAGCGCAAAAGCGACGGGAAAAAGGGACCAAACGATGGGGCTAAGTCGCGTCACAGGGCCTCCTCGGCTAAGCGAGCGAAGCCTAGCGGACATTGGTGATAAGGGCTGCTTTCCAGCACAGAGAGCGCATCTCTCCGGCGAAAGAGCCAGGCCAACGTCGGACGCAAAGCCCCCGTCTTGCGAGCCCAAGCTCAGGTCTCATCAAGCCCACAACGAGCACAACCGCGCGCAGCAATTCGCTACGGCAACGGTGGATCGGACGAAGATACCCTTCGTAAGGCGCGAAGAAGCTCGGGATTGATCGCTTTGCGTATGGCTGCCTCCGTTCGGTCGCCCACGTCACGCAGGGACCGGTACTGGATGCCCGACCTTACAATCCTGACCTGACTTGAATCACTTCGGCGCCCGGACTTTTTGGCGGTGCTCATTGGCAGCCTCCACGAGTCGAGTAATAGCGCAAAACGGCGAAAACAGCGAACCCCTGGCTGCGGGAATCGGCGGTGCTGTGCTGGAGGAGCTGGGCTTCGGAGGGGCTCATGGCGCTTCGCCTACGGTCGAAGATTCACGATAACGCACAAAGAGCCATTTGGCCGCATGTCGGAGCATTTTTTTCAGCTCGGCGACGGACCGCTCGGCGCGTTCGCCGAAAGAAGCCCAAAACGGCCGGGGGAGGTTTGACGTCACGGTGATCACCGCCATCGGCAACCACGAGGTCGAGTCGAGCACCGGGATCGCCAACACGCTGCGCCACTCACGGTATCCCTCGTCGACGTCCCACGTTCGCACCATCTCGGGCGAAAAATTCAGGTTGAGCCCGTCACCGTCGTCGAGGACCTCGCGGGTCGTGCCCGTCCCGAACGCGAGACCGGCGACGCCCTGCTCGTGCTTTCGCTCCACGCTGAGCCGACGACGTTCCATGTGCGCACGGGCCTCGACGCCCGTGCGGCAGCGCTTCGACGACGCGACCTTGCCGATCGCGGGCCCCGCATCGTCTTCGAGGAGCGGGGCAAAAATCGCAAGGTCGACCCGCTCTTCCACGGGCAACGCGAACCACACGCGGAGCTGCTCGGCGAGGGCGCGCAGGGTGTTGTACGCAAGCTCTTGCCAGCGGTCGTCGAAGAGCAAGTCGCCCACGCGTTGACGCATCCAATTGCGCGAAGCCGCAAGCCACGCGGGGGTCGATGCCTCTCCCCACGCGACGTCGCGCAGGAGGCCAGGGACATCGTCGTAGCCGTCGACGTGCACGATGTTGATTTTCCATGAGCGCCAGTGCTCGACGAGGTAGCCGTCGAGGACCGGATCACGCCGACGAAGCACCACGTAAACCCTTTGATTTGCGGGTCGAAGCTCGTCCCGTTTGCGCACGTAGAGCAGGCGCTTGAGGTTTGGATCGGCGAGGCTCATGCCCACGATGAGGAGCGAGCCTTCGTCGGTGAGGAGGCGCTGCAGCAGACGGTTCGGGTCCGCTTGGTTTTCGCGCTGCAGTTCGAGGTAATGCGTCTCGGTGAGCACCACGGTGCCGCCGCTGTCGCCGTCCGGATCGACCCAACCGTGCACGTGGTGGATGAGCGGTCGCCCGTCCGCCGACTCCGCCTCGACGCCCACGCCGTAGCGACGAAAATGCCGCCAATTCGAGCCCGGCATGAGGTACGCGAGGGCGAGCTCGACCATCGGATCGTAGTTGGTGGTGAACAAGAACGAGCCCGGGTTCTTCGAGCCGAGGGCCAACGCGCCGAGCTGACAGTGGGTCGAGAGCACGGGCAATTCGTCGATGTAACGCCCGTCGTAGAGGGCGTCGGCGAGCCGCTCGTGGAAACGATCGGGATCCGCGATGCGCACGAAATCGGCGGCTGCGTCGCGCCCAAGGACCTCGAGCAGGCCCTCCGAGAGCTCGCGCACTTGACCTCGTGAAACGAGGGTTTGGCTGGCGTATTTGTCCGCGAGGTAGCCTTCCATCAGGCCGAGACACAAGCGTTGCCAGCTCGGAAAACCGGCGGGGATGCCCGTGCCCGCCCCGACCAACAGGCGGAGCTTGCCGGCTTTGTAGCTCTTGTGAAGCTGTTCGATGGGGCTCGGCGAAACCATGGCAGTCCGCATGGATACGTGAAAGGTCGGCCTCTGACGAGAGCACGTGGTAGCTGAGGGGCCGATCGATGTCAGGTGCCAGGCCGAGGTTCCCGGAGCGTTTCGCCCTGTTCGTGCTCTTTGCGGCGGGGGCGTTCGCTGCCTCGGCCTGCGAGAGCGAGCCGGTCGCGAGCCTCCGCCCCCTCGCGGAGCGCGCGCCTCCGCCCGTGATTCGCATCGCCCCGCCGCCCCCGCCCAAACCCCGTTGTCCGAATGAAATGGCCCTGGTTGATGGGCGATTTTGCGTGGATCGCTGGGAGGCATCGTTGGTCGACGCGGCGACCGGCGAACCGCTAAGCCCCTATTACCCACCTTCCAAGAAGCTCGCGAATGGGCTGCACAAGGAATGGGACGAACGCCGGCTGTCTCTCGGCGGGCCCCAAGCGCAGGCCATGCCGCTCCCCCTCCTGCCCGGGTTTCAACGCACGAACGACCCCGAGCCGGTGGCCCGCTCCGAGCCCGCGGTGGTCCCGAGCGGCTATTTGTCGGGGGTGATGGCCAAGCGCGCCTGCCAAAACGCGAAGAAACGTTTGTGCTCCAAGGAAGAGTGGCTGACCGCGTGCGAGGATGAAACGAAGCGGCAATTTCCCTACGGCGAGCGCTATGAACCGGGGGCGTGCAACGTGTTTCGGGCGACCCACCCGGCGGCGAAGCTGCACGACGATCTGACCATGGGGCACCTGGATCCGCGCTTGAATCTTGTCTCGGACAAAGAGGGACCGCTGCTGCGCGAGACGGGGACCACGCCGCGTTGCAAGAGCGTGTGGGGCGACGCGGCGATTTACGACATGGTCGGCAACCTCGATGAGTGGATCGAGGATCCGAAGGGGGAGTTTCGCGGGGGCTTCTTCTCGCGCTCCACCAAGAACGGTTGCGAGGCTGGCGTGCGCGCCCACGGCAATAGTTACCTCGACTACTCGCTCGGCGTGCGCTGTTGCAGCGATCCCCGGCGAGAGCCGTGATAAGGGGCGCTCATGCGCCTGAACGATCGCGTTGTTTTCATCACCGGGGCTTCCCGCGGCATCGGCCGCGCCGTGGCCCTCGCCTGCGCCCGCGAAGGGGCTGACGTCGTCATCGCCGCGAAGACCGACGTGGCCGAAAACCCCAAGCTCCCTGGGACCATCCACGACGTGGCGCGCGAGGTCGAAGAGCTCGGCCGACGGGCCCTCGCGTTGAAGCTCGATGTCCGAGACAGCGACGCCTGCGAGGCGGCCGCGGCCCAGGCCGTGGCGCACTTTGGACGCGTCGACGCCCTCGTGAACAACGCGGGCGCGCTCTATTGGGCGGACGTCGCGTCGACCCCCGTCAAGCGCTACGACCTCATCATGGGCATCAATGTGCGCGCGTCGTTCGTGCTGTCGCACGCCCTGTTGCCCCACATGATCGAGCGCAAATACGGCCACATTTTGATGATG
Source organism: uncultured Polyangiaceae bacterium (assembly GCA_964383995.1). Classification (GTDB taxonomy): domain Bacteria; phylum Myxococcota_A; class Polyangia; order Polyangiales; family Polyangiaceae; genus CAYLJT01. The sequence goes on along the minus strand of CAYLJT010000332.1, from coordinate 2,285 downwards.
TCGCCGCCCGTCGAGATGGCCGCCGTGCCCCATCACGGCGCCTACGCCGTGTCGAAGTTCGGCATGACCATGATCGCCGAGGCCATCGCGCACGAGTGCGCCGAGCACAACGTCACGGCCAATTCGCTCTGGCCCGCGACCGCCATCGAGAGCTTCGCCACCATCAACTTTGGCCTTGGCGGACCAGAGATTTGGCGCAAGGCCGACATCTTGGCCGACGCCACCGTGGCCATCCTCGCCAAGGAGCCGAGGGCCGCCATGGGGCGGGCTTGGATCGACGAGGACCTGTTGCGCGCCGAGGGCGTGACCGACTTTTCGAAGTACCAGTGCGTGCCCGGCTGCGAACCGCCGCGCATCCCGTTTTCGGGCCTTCCCACCGTTACCAGCGCTCGGGGCTGAGAGGGTCGCCGACGCGCGGCGCTCGTACTAAGGTCCACGTATGGAGCCTCGTTTTTCGCCGAAGCCCGCGTGGCTCAAGGTTCGAGCGCCGGGGGGCGAGACCTACAACAAGCTCAAGGGCACCTTCCGTAGCCTCGACCTCTACACGGTGTGCGAAGAGGCTCGCTGCCCCAATGTCGGCGAGTGTTGGAGCGAAGGCACCGCGACGGTGATGCTGCTCGGCGATGTGTGCACGCGTGGCTGCCGTTTTTGCGCGGTAACGACGGGGGATCCGCGGGGCGTCGTGGACAGCCGCGAGCCCGAGCACATGGCCCGCGCGATCGCCAAGCTCGACCTCGTCTACGTCGTGCTCACGATGGTCAATCGCGACGATTTGCTCGATGGCGGCGCCGAGCACGTGGCCCGCACGGTGGCGCGCTTGCACGAGCTTCGCCCCGATTTGCTGGTCGAGGCCTTGGTCGGTGATTTTCGCGGGCATAACGATCCGATCGACGTCGTCACCGACGCGCCGCCCGACGTGTTCGCGCACAACGTCGAGGTCGTCCGCCGGATTACCCGCGTGATTCGCGATGCGCGGGCCTCCTACGATCAATCGTTGGAGGTGTTGGCGCGGGCCAAGCGGCGCCAACAAAGGCTCACAAAAGACGGCTATTCGAAGCCCCTTCTCACCAAGAGCTCGCTCATGGTCGGCATCGGCGAGACGGACGAAGAGGTGGTGGAGGCCCTGCGCGACCTGCGCGCCGTAGGGGTAGACGTCGTGACCCTCGGCCAATACCTGCGGCCTACGCCCAAACATGCGCCCGTCGATCGCTTCGTGACCCCCGACGCTTTCGCGGAGTACGAGCGCATCGCGAAGGATCTCGGCTTTCTTTACGCGGCGAGCGGCCCGCTGGTGCGCTCGAGCTACCGCGCCGCCGAGGTCTTTCTGCGCAGCGTGCTGGCGCCGGACGCGGTGCCGAGCCAGCTCGAAGAGCGCCTGGCCACGGCGCGCCGCGAGGCCGCGCGTCACGGCGGGGTTTCCACGCTCGACGCGGCGCGCGGAGCGGAGGCGGGGCTGGTTCCGGCGGCGTCGTTGGTGCGTCGTCCCCCCGAAGCGGGCGCAAAGGCTTGACACTCTGCGCCGGTTGTCCGAGCGTTCGGCCATGCCCGTTGCGGATAAGTCCATGCTGGAGCGCGTGGCCCGCGGCATCGCTCGGCCCGCCATCAACGCGCCTAGCGGCGTGAGCGGTTCTATCCTCACGCAGGCCGCCAAGTCCTACAGCTCCCGGCCCGTCGTCGACGAAGCTACCGTTCCCACAGGCTTCGATCCTGCGGCGGCGGCGCTGTTCGAGGCGGTGGTCGAGGCCGCCTTTCTCGTTGCCAACTCCGACGGCGTGTTCGACGACGACGAGCGCTCGGCGTTCGAGTCGGTGGTGGTCCACGCGTGCAACGACGTGGTGCTCGAAACCCAGCTCGACGCGCTGCTCGCCGATCTGTCGGAGCAGCTCGCGGAAGACGGCCTCGACAAGCGAACCCGCATGGTCGCGCGCACCATCACGCGGCAAGATCATCAGCACGAGGTTTTGCGCATCGCGGCGCTGATGGCCCATATTTCCGGCGGGGTGAGCGAGCAAGAGCGGGCCGTCCTCGATCAATTGGCGGCGGGCTTCTCGCTCGACACGCAGGCCGTCGAGCATGCCCTCGGCGACGCCCAGACCACCCTCGGCGCCGACTGACCTCGTAGCCGGCCTGCGCGGTCGGCAATCGTTGCAGCTCAAAGCATCCGCGGATCCGCCGTTGGAGCGCTACGACGCAGCGTGTCGATCTCGATCGGCGCGACACGGCCGATTTACCCGTGAAATTTCCGCGCGCTGGCACTAGGGTTCGCGCGCCCATGACGACGAACC
>CAYLJT010000331.1:0-8995 GCA_964383995.1 uncultured Polyangiaceae bacterium | reverse complement strand
TGGGTCGCGAAGATGCGCCGGAAAATGTAGTCGTTCTTCAGGTCCGCGAAGGCCACACCTAGTTTTGCCTTAAACGCCTGCGGGCGGCAAGCCTAGCGAGGTGGTTGGGGCAACGAGCGGAGGAACCAAGCGTGATAGCTCCGATGCGCCAGTGTTCCGCAGCCGGTTGTCGGGTTCAGCGCTGCGTTGTTCGAGGAGCGCCCATGCAGCAACGACGTGCTTTGATCGTGGAGCGTTCACGGAACCGCCACCTCAAGGCGCGTACTCCGCCACCACAGGGCACTTGGTGCAATTGAGGACGTTTCCCCCATAGTCGCTGGGAGCAAGCTGAGCCCCGCCGATCGCAAAGCGATCTGTGTTGTATGTCGCGACATGAAGCCAATTCAGCGAGTGATCGATATAGACATCGAATTGGCCTCCCCAAAGCGGGTGCCCTGCGGTGTCGTACCGCAGCATGAATAGATTGCTGTCCAACGTCGCCACCAAGGGCCCCGTCTCCGGGTACGCCGTGCCCAGCAGGTAGCTTGCAAAGGTGACAGTGCCCTGACAGTCCACGCCAATATCTGCGACGCTATTAACGAAATCAGGCGTGGAAATGGACTTGGCCCAAAGCCCGACGCCGTCGGGATTTAGCTTGGCGAAGAAGCCACCGTCCCCGCTCATGGTCACCCCGCCGCCAAAATCGACCTGTCCTACTGAGTTACCAGCAAAGTAGATGCTTCCCTCGGCATCCAGATCGAGCACAAGCGCCCCTTGGTCCTTGTCATTGCCAAACCGCCGACACCAAGCCGCATTACCCGTAGTATCGAAATCTACGAGCACAATGTCGGCCCCTCCCGCACCAGCCAGCATCTCCGGTCCGCATTGAAGATCACCCGCGGAGGCGATTGTTGCAATGAGATGGCCGTCTTCCGTGACCGCCAAACCTGTTGGTTCGTCGTACTCGGGTCCACCGATGCGCGTTGCCCACAGGATATCGCCCGCAGAGCTCAACTTTGCGAAAACGCTATCTGCTTTCCCGGCGCTGACGAGCGCATCGCCCCCGAGGGTCCAGGTCCCTTCCATCTTTGCAGAGACATAGACGTTTCCCTGGTGGTCAACAACCACGGACGGCGTGGTGCTGGCCCCGAATGTAAGTGGCTGCTCGCCAAAACCAACACTCCACACGTAGCTACCGTCGGAACCATGAAGCCTTACAATCCCCGTCGACCCACCAATGGGCCCCCCGCCCAAATCCGTTTCAGCTGTTGTGCCTTGGACGAGAATGACATCCTCCCCCATTTCGGCGATTGGCTCAAAGCCTACTCCTCCGTACCTCGGGTAGGTCCACAACGCGCCTCCCTGCACGTCTAGAGCAACCAGCTGAGCCCCGAGCGCGTACCAACCCCCGGCAGCTCGAGGATAAAGCATCGGTGGGACGTAGAAGTCGGTCATGTATGGCACCTTGGACGCCCACTGGTTGGTCGGAGCGCCCTCTTTCACGCACACCGCAGAACAACCGTCGTCGTTGACCAGGTTGCCGTCGTCGCAGGTCTCCGGTGGGTCGATGCTGCCATTGCCACATTGAACCGCGCGATCGTAACACGTGCCACAGGCGCACACGCCTTGCACGCAGTCTGATGCGCGCAAGCACGTGGCGCTGAGCGGGCATGGCGGGCACGGGCCGCCGCAGTCGACGTCGGTCTCTCCGCCGTTGGTGAGCCCGTCGTCGCAGGTTGGTTCGACGCATTGGCCGTTGATGCAGACTTCCGGCGAGCACTGCTCGTCGGTCGAGCATGGCACGCAGGTGCCGCTGCCATTGCAAACCGCGCCGCGCTCTGTGCTGCAAGGTGTGTCGGACGGCTCGTTGGTGACGGTTACGCTTCCACTTCCGTCGCATTGCTCGGCGACGCAATCCCCAGCCGTGTCGGTTGACGCGGGCGATCCCGCGGGCGTGTGCGTTGTCAGGCAGAAGCCGTTGATGCAGCCGACCGTGTCGCAGGGTGCCGGGCTCGGGCAGGTTGCAACGTCTTCGCAGGTGGCGCCTCCTGATCCCCCGGTGCCACCTGCTCCGCCGGAGCCCGTGGAGGCCGCGGGGCCTTGGTACTGGATGACCTCGACGCAACCGTCGCAGCCCGCGAAGAGCACGGTCAGCGCGCCCGCCGCGATGCGGAGGGAGCGGGACGGGGTCTTAGTCTGAGCTAACCGGATCACGGCGGCACCTTGATGACGGAGCGTTTACCGAACCGCCACCTCAAGGCGCGTACTCCGCCACCACAGGGCACTTGGTGCAATTGACAATGTTTCCCCCATAGTCGCTGGGGACAAGCTGAGCCCCCCCGATTGCAAAACGGTCTGTGTTATATGTCGCGACAAAAAGCCAATTCAGGGAGTGATCGATATAAACGTCAAATTGGCCTCCCCAAAGTGGGTGCCCAGCGGTGTCGTAGCGCAGCATGAATAGATTGCTGTCCAACGTCTCCATCACGGGCCCCGTTTCGGGGAACCCGGTGCCAATCAGGTAGCTCGCGAAGGTGACTGTACCCTGGCAGTCCACGCCAATATCTTCGACGTGATTAAGAAAGTCGGGCGTCGAGATGGCCTTCGCCCAAACCCCCACGCCGTTTGAGTCAAGTTTTGCGAAGAAGGCACCGTCGTTGCCAATGGTCGCCTCGCCCCCAAAATCAACCGGCCCCACCGAGTCACCAGCGAGATAGATGTTTCCCTCGGCGTCGAGGTTGAGCCCTACGGGCACTTGAGCTTTATCGTTGCCAAAACGTCGGCACCAAAGCAGATTCCCCGTTGTATCGAACTCCACGAGCACAATGTCGGTCGTTCCCGCGTTGACGAGCACATTGGCTCCGCATTGGAGGTCGCCCGCGGATGCGATCGTTGCAACGAGATGGCCGTCGTCCGTGACAGCCACACCGGTTGGGTCGTCGTGTTCCGGTCCGCCGAGCCGGGTTGCCCAGAGGATGTCGCCACCGGCGCTCAACTTCACAAAAGCACTGTCCCGTTTCCCAGCGCTGATGAGCACCGCTCCCCCGACGGTCCAAGTTCCTTCCATCAACGCTGATACATAGATGTTGCCTTCGCGGTCGGAGGCGAGCGAGGGTAAGGTGTCGCCCCCGAATGTAATAGGTTGTTCGCCAAATCCAACGCTCCACACGTAACTGCCGTCGGAGGCGTGAAGCCTGACGACCCCCGTCGAGCCACCAATTGGGCCGCCGCCCCAGTCCGTTTCGGCCTCCGTCCCTTGAGCGAGAATAACATCGCCGTCCACCTCCGTGATGGGCTCAAAGGCCTTTTTTCCCCATGCTGGGTAGGACCACAACGCGCCTCCCGATGCGTCGAAGGCAATCAGCTCGGAACCGAGCGCATACCAGCCACCTGCTGCGCGCGAGTGAACAATCGGGGGGTAATACGAGTTGGGCATGAAGGTAACTTTGGACGCCCACTGGTTTGTCGGAGCGCCCTCTTTCACGCACATGGCAGAACAACCGTCGTCGTTGACCAAGTTGCCGTCGTCGCATGTCTCCGGCGGATCGATGTTGCCATTGCCACATTGAACCGCGCGATCGTAGCATGTGCCACAGGCGCACACGCCTTGCACGCAGTCTGATGCGCGCAAGCACGCGGCGCTTAGCGGGCATGGCGGGCACGGGCCGCCACAGTCGACGTCGGTCTCGTCGCCGTTGGTGAGGCCGTCGTCGCAGGTCGGTTCGACGCATTGGCCGTTGATGCAGACTTCCGGCGAGCACTGCTCGTCGGTCGAGCATGGCACGCAGGTGCCGCTGCCATCGCAAACCGCGCCGCCCTCTGTGCTGCAGGGTGTGTCGGACGGCTCGTTGGTGACGGTTACATTGCCGCTGCCGTCGCATTGCTCTGCCACGCAGTCGCCCGGGATGTCGGTTGACGCGGGCGATCCGGCTGGCGTGGGCGTTGTCAGGCAGAAGCCGTTGATGCAGCCGACGGTGTCGCAGGGTGCTGGGCTCGGACAGGTTGCAACGTCTTCGCAGGCGATACCTGCCGAGCCGCCGGCACCCCCGGCCCCTCCCGAGCCCGAGGAGGCCGCGGGGCCTTGGTACTGGATGACCTCGACGCAGCCGTCGCAGCCCGCGAAGAGGACGGTCAGCGCACCCAGCGCGATGCAGAGGGAGTGGGGTAGGGTCTTGGTCACGGCTGACAACTTCACGGCTGCACCTCCGAGCCGAATGTAGAGGGCTAGTATCGCATTACTTGGAGAGCAAAGGAACCCCCTCCGACGTCAACGGTTGCTGCGACGCATACGCGGCCGCTTTCGTCTACCGCGAGCGCGTCCGTGTAACCGCACACCCGCGTGGTCAATCCGCCTCCCCCGTGGATTTTCCAACCCGCCGTCGGATGATAGCGCCAAACTACCGGCGATCCGGGAACATCATGCTCAACAGGGGCGCTGGGATCGTTCCCTGGTTTGAACACGTCCGATCCGCCATTGTAGAAGTACGACAGTACATACAAACTTCCGTCTGGGCCGACAGCAAGTAGGCCCGCGACTTCACCCACCACGAAGTATCGGCTTGTCGCCGTCTTGAATCTCCTGCCGGCGACGAGCGCAGCCGGTACCTTCCTGCTGATTGACTTCCAGGTGCCAAGGTACCATTCGGAGCCGGTCGTATCTATTTCAACGATGTCCGCGGCAAACTGGTTGATACCCGTATAAAGCAGTAGCGAGACATATAGCTTGCTAGCGGCCGTCGCCATTGACAGGATCTGAATGCCGTGCACCGGGGATGGGTTGTAGAGGGAGCCAAAATCGGTCGCGTTCAACCACTTATTTGACACCTGATCGAATACGCGTAAGCGCGGCGACCAGATCCAGGGAATATCCTGAGGTCCCTGCATTACGCCACCAAAAGTAGTTTCTTGCCCCAACGAATACGCCACGCAAACATCCCCACCACCCGTTCGAACGATCCCCGCGAGGCGAACAAACTCATGGGGCCCCAAGCTCGAACCCTGCTGAGGGATCATGTTAATCAGCGTCTCAAAGGCGCTCTGATCCCCCAAGTTCAGCCACGTGTTCGCGGCATCTAGGCTCTTCACGCGAATCGTGGTGTCGAGTGGTGCGCCCTGAGGGCCAAAGTGTTGCCGCACATAGGCCAGCAGTGTTTGCCCGTTGTTGATAAGTAAGTGCGGCTCACCTGCTATGAAAAGCGAGCCGGCGGCGTTTTCGATGACGGCGGGCGCTAGCGCCGTGGGGTACTGGTGCCAACCGTACGGGCCGCCAGGAAACGCTGGGGTCGCTGCGTATTCCCACATGACGGAGTAGGGGACAAACGGGTTTGGCGTCCCGACAAACCGCCAATTCCCCGACCAGGCGATCGACCCCTGCGCCGATAGCCCCTTGCTTGAGAAATTACCCGTGTAGGCGGCCAAGGCGTCCGCGGGGGGGGAGTACGGGAAGGTTAACCACGCGTCTGTGAAGGCATCATAGGTCTTTGCGGTGTAGCTGTAGCTGTTCGTGGTGGGATCAAACTGCGAGTAGGCCACCGCCAAGAGCCCGTTGGAGTCGAACGCCAGCGATGGCCAATAGGCATCGGTGGCCACAAACGAGTCACTCGTGCCTCCACCCAGAATTTCCCAACCCGTGTACATCAGCGCATGCAGATAGCCGTCGGTGGCTTTGCCCGCATAGAGCACGAACGGGCTGCCCACTTGGTTGATGGCTAGCGCTACCGAGGTTGCTTGGGGCGGTGAGGGGAGAATTTGCCCGACGGGCAACCACGATGACGACGAAGAGTCCCATTCGCTGACGTGCAACGTCGTGTCGAGGCCAAAGGGCGGCTTGACCACATGGGCAACGACGATCCCCCCCGTGATTGGGTTGATGGCAATCCTTTGACTCTTGGAGGAGCCGCCCCCAATGTTCTGGGGGCCCAGGTACTTCCAAGAACCGACGGAAAGGCCTTGGCCCTTTTGGAAGCTCATCACGGACGTTCCTCCCCCTGCCGCGGCGTCGCGAAACGCAACGATAACCTCTCTCCTGCCTCCAGGAGCCACCATGGATAGGCCTTGCGCCGCCTGCTGGGAGATTCCTGGTGGCCCTACAGGGATCCATGCCATGGATCCTTGAGGGAGCTTGAAGACGGTTAGCTTGAATTGCGTCCACAGAGGGGAGAAGGCCACATAAAGATCGCCACTTGGGGCGAACGCCAACGCGGGCCGCGCTAGCACGTCCGAGATGGTTGTGGCCTGCGGCACCCACGCCTTCACCTGCGTATCGAACCGATAGACGCTCAACCCAAAGGTGGTTTGGGCTCCAAGGGGCTGGGAGAGGTGAATCACGGCTAGACATGGCTCACCCGTTTGGGGGTCGACGGCAATGACCGCGTCGTAGGCGTCTTTGAGAACAGGCCCGGCGCCATCGCCACCAACATCCACCCATACGCTTGTCGACACACTGGAAACAGCCCCCACGGGATCGGGAATGGCGGGACCGTTGGTCCGGACGTAAAGGTCGAGGCTGTCTGAAATAAATGCCACGAAAATGGCACCACCAGGCGCCGCCGCGGCACTTGGTCCGCTAGGAACGGGAATCTCTTGGCTGACAGACTCGGCGGGACCCCACTGCGTACCATCGTACCATGAGGCCATTATTTGGCTTTGCGCGGAGGGCCCATGTGTGGACCGATGAAACACGGCAACGGGCGCTCCGGGAAAAGGCTGCGATAGTGACGTGCCTGCAAACAGGAGCGACGGAAGGTCGCCCGGAAGGGACGTGTCATTCGCACCTGGCACATCGTACCAGGGCCGTGCGACGGTGTCCGCAAGAATGACCTGCTTGCCTTGTCCGCCTTGTGGCTTTGGTCTGACGGTCGAGTCGCGACCACAAGCCCACACTTTCAAGCGCGCCCGCGGCGCCGTGCCTTCCAGACGAACCTCGATTCTACCATAGGGCAACGCGGTCTCTGACGCGTCGTCGGTCCCATAGAATACGTTGGTCCGACCCGCCACGAGATTCTCCGCGCTGATCTCGGGGCGCAAAGACTTCGCCTCGAAGGTCTCGCCGTCCAGGGAGGTCTCCATGGTGACCGTGATCCGCGGTGAAACGCCGCCAACCTGGTCTGCGACGACTTGAAGAGAAACGCGGTCGTATGCGCCCAGCACTGCGTCGAGCAACCGGGAGGAATAAACCGGATTCGTGCCAGAGACAAACTCATCAAAAACCAGGTCGACAGATGATCTCATCGTCTACTCCACCCTAGATTGTGCTCAGCCGCTTTCAGCTGCCAGTTGATGCTATCTTGTCGTTGGCCCGTCCGCTATACGGCCGCTGCCGATCGCAACGAAGGGCTTGTGCGAACGTGTGCGTCGTCGCGCATAGCATGGAGGATCCCAGGAACGTCCATTCCGGCACCACCCAGCGACGCGGCTTCAGCTAGTGTGCTGTCGGGATCTTCGACCGAGACCGGAGCGCCGCCGCGACAGCAAACGGAAATTTGGATCCGCGCCCGAGGGTTTGTGCCTTCTAAGTGGATCTCCAAACGTGCGTACGCCAACGACGGAAGCTCGCTTGACGTGGTGTCCGCGCCAAAAAGGAGATTGGTGACACCTGGGAGAATGTCCTCGCTGCTGATCAACGGCTGTTCTGTTTTTGAGCCGTAGTGAATGCCGTCCCCCGACACCTGCAGATTTACAGTGATCCGGGGCGAGATCCCCATCACGCGGTCGACAACTGCCTGTGCCGCTATGACGTCGAAGGCACCGAGCGCGTCGTCGAAGATGGACTTTGTGTAGTAGGAAGCCACTCCCGTGACTTCGGCTTCAAACACCTGTGCAACGAAGCGTCTCATGATCAACCTCAGGCGAGCTCGGGGAACGGCGAATAAGCAACGCGTAGGCCCGGTCAGTCCAGCCGACCGGGCCCAGTGCCAAAGCTACGAGGTCTTGTCGCGGCCGCAAGCAAAGAGCTTGACGTGCGCGACGGGAGTTGTCCCGCCGAGCGTTATCTTGAGGCGCCGGAATCCGAGCGTCGGCGTAGAGCCGCTGTCCGTCCCCACCTTGACGGTCGTGGCTGACGCGCTCAAGCTCTGTGCGTTTATCTCGGCGGTTCCACTCTTGTCGACCCAGTTGCGTTGGTCGTTCGAGTGCTGAATTTGGACGGTCAACGTCGGCGTTGTGCCGCTAACTTGGTCCGCAACAGCCTGGATCGCAAATTGGTCGGCCAAGCCCATGCTGTCGTTGTACTGCTCGGCCGTGTAGACCGAATCCGTGCCCATGATGAAGTCGTCGAATACGAGCTGTGAGAAGATCCGCATGATCAATACCTCCAGCCCGACGAATATGCGCTTCGTGACCCTTCCGCCATGCCACTAAAGTGGTATGGCGTCCGCCCCACGCGCCGAGCGCCCGCGGCCGTTCGCGACGGCGTCGAGCGCCAGTGCCTGTGCCGATTCCCGGCCCCTCGACCTCACCGCCGCCGACCGCGCCGCTGTCCGCCTTCCCCCCGCACCCCCACGCCTCCCCCACCGCCCCCGCGACGACGCCAGGGCTAACAGGCCGAATAAGCACCCCACGGGCCCCGACAAAGCCAGCCACGTCCAAGCTCAAGCCGGCCGGTCCCCCACGCGCGTTCCCGTCTTCGGGGCGGTGACGAGTAGCCGCCGACGTCCCGTCGTCAAGTTGGCCTGCGCCAAAGGCGCCCAGGTTTTCGATGATGAGGCCGAATGTCGCATGAGTCGACCGTGGCCCGAGCGCACGTTGATGTCCCGGCGGTCGCTCACCGTCTGCCGGGGGGTAATTGAATACCCTCCGGCGGTCGCTCACCGTGTGCCGGGAGATCATTGAATAGCCCCCGGCGGTCGCCACCCGTGTGGCGGGAGGTAATGAAATACCCCCCGGCGGTCGCCGCCCGTGTGCCGGGCGGTAATTGAATACCCCCCGCCGATCGCCCACCGTGTGCCGGGAGGTAATTGAATACCCCCCGGCGGTCGCCCCCCGTGTGCCCGGGGGGCTTCGACTGGGTTTCGACCCC
>CAYLJT010000330.1:0-8999 GCA_964383995.1 uncultured Polyangiaceae bacterium | reverse complement strand
AGATATCGAGCGCATCTCCACCGGAGGTCCGCGTCTTGACATATTCCACAAACTCGTCAAAGTCGTCGAACAGCATGCGCCGGGGCGCGGAAGCGCCGTAGAACAGCCAGTGTTCGACGATGAGCGTATCGCGATTTTCCAGAGCGTCGCGAATGATCTCGAGATTCTTCGCAGAGGTGATTTTGCTTCCGGAGGTAGACCAGCCGTGACCCGGAGCACGAGACCTTGCTTTGACTCTTATCTCCTTCATTTTTCGTGATCTGAGCCTATCACGGGTGCTCTTGGCGCCGAACGCAAACGTTCGATCGCTTTGGGCATGGGACAACCCCAGCGCTCGCCCCTCACATCACCGCCCGCCACAGCGGAAACTCCACCATCGCCCACGAGAAGAACGCGTGGGCGAACACTGCGGGCCCCATGCGCTCGAAGCGCATGGCAAGGTAGCCCCACACAAACCCTCCCGCCAACGCCGTCCCTGGAATCGCCGGGTTCAGCCCTGCCATCGGGTCGGCCAGCGACCAGGCAGCCGGCAGGTGCGCTACGGCGTAGAGGACGGTGGTCAAGATCCACGCGCGCTTCGTGTCGAGCGTTTCTGCTAGGCTACCCATCACCAGGCTGCGCCAAGCTACCTCTTCCAGGGCGGCGGTGACGAACACCAGGGCGGCCAGGGTGTGGATGGCGCCTTCGGTGGGGTCGCCCATGTGCAGCACGACGCGGATGACCCAACCCTCTTGCGGGGTCCCTTGGGGGCACAGGAGCAGGCGGCCTGCCATGGCGCCTGCGTAGAGGAGCCCGGCGGTGACGGCGCCGATGGTCAGATCGCCGCTCTTCGGCTTCAAGGTCAACGCTAGCTCGCGCTTTTGTCTCAGACGCAGCACCGCGAACAACGTCATGATCGCGTACAGCGCCAGCGGCCCTAGCGCCATGCTGGGTGAGCCTGCTTGCTCCGGACTGAACGCGTAGATCGTGACACCTGCGGCCAACGCCGTCGCGGCCAGCGCGGTCAGGATGCCCTTCGCGTGGGAAGGTCGCGCCTCCTCGCTCACGGTTTGGCCTTTTGGCGGATGCGGTCGAGGATGCGGTCGGCCAGGTCACCCTTGGACAGGGTGCCCAGCGCTTCGGCGCCGCTGCGGGTGACGAAGGTTGCGCGGTTGTCGTCCTTGCCAAAGGCGTCTTTGGCGTGGTTCGCGACCACCATGTCGACACGTTTGCCCTCGAGCTTTTGCTGCGCGTAGCCCACGACGCGCTCGTCGGTATCGGTCTCCACCGCGAAGCCCACGAGCACGGGGGAGGGGCCTACCCTGGCGTTGCCAATTTCCGCCAAGAGGTCGGGGTTGGGTAAGAGCTCGACGGTCATGGAGTCCGCTACCCGCTTGAGCTTGGACGCGTATTGCTCCGCGGGACGGTAGTCGCCTACGGCGGCGGTCATCACCAGCGCGTCGGCGTTTTCGAGCTGGGGACCCAGGGCCTGCCACAAGGCGCTGCGCATGGCGAGGGCGCTCCGCACGTCGATGCGGCGCACACCGTAGGGCGTGGGTAGATTCACGGGGCCCGCGATCAACGTCACGTCGGCGCCGCGAATCGCGGCTCGTGTGGCCACCGCGAAGCCCATCTTGCCGGTCGAGCGGTTGCCGATGAAGCGCACCGGATCCAGATCTTCCAACGTCGGTCCTGCGGTCACCACGATGCGTAGACCCATGAGGTCTTTGCGACTGGCCTTGACAAGCGCGGCGGCGCCGATGATTTCCGGCTCGGCCATCCTCCCCACGCCGCGCTCTCCGGAGGCCACTTCGCCGTCCACCGGGCCTATCAGCTCGACCCTGCCATCGGCGGCCAATTGGGCCACGTTGCGCTGGGTCGCGGGGTGGGACCACATGCGGGGGTGCATGGCAGGCGCGGCCAGGATCGGCCGCCTCGTGGAGAGGCAGAGGGCGGTCAGCAGATCGTCGGCGCGGCCCTGCGCCAGGCGCGCCAAGAGGTCGGCGGTGGCCGGCGCCAACAACACGAGGTCGACCTCGCGCGCCAGGGATACGTGGAGCTCACCTGGAAAATCGGGCCGGAACATGTCGAGGTGGACGGCCTCCCCGGTCAGGCCGGCGAGGGTCTGGGCACCGAGGAACTCGGTCGCCGCGCGTGTCATGAGGGGGATGACGCGGACCCCGTTCTTGACCAAAAAGCGCGCGATTTCGGCCGCTTTGTAGGCCGCAATGCTGCCCGACACGCCGAGCGCCACGATGGGCCGCGAGAGCCGGGCGGTAGGGGAGTCGTCGGCCAGATCTTTCGGAGGCAGTTGGGGGAGGGGAAGGCGGCTCGACCTTTGGGAGGGAGGTGGTGGGGGCAGAGGAATGGAGGCCATCTATTTCTTCTTCTTACCTTTTTTGTCCGAGCCCTTGTCGCTCTTTCCCTTGTCCTTGCCTTTTTTTCCCTTGGCGGCGACCTTGTCGTCTTTGGCGTCGCCCTTCTTGTCGTCTTTGGCGTCGCCCTTCTTGTCGTCCTTGCCTTTGTCGGTTTTGTCGTCGGTCTTGGCCTTCTTGCCGTCGTCGGTCTCTTCGGTCTCGCCGAGGTCGGCGCCGTGCGCGAGCTTGTTCATGCCTGCGGCCTCGATCCAGCCGGCTACGCCGGTGCGACCGGGCTCGCGGCTCTCGACCGTGCCGCCACCGGGCTCTTTCCCCGCTTGTCCAGGGGTGTGGATGTCCGGTCCTTGGGTGACCACCAGGTACTCGTCGACCACGTATTCGGGGTGGGCGTCGGCTTGGACCTTCGGCTTCATGTCCTCGGGTCCCGTGCCAACCTCGATGATTTGGGCGGTGGGAGGGTAGCTGTCGGACCACTTGTCTCGGACGGCGAAGGAGCCCTCGCGCACCACCCGCGAGCTCGTCGTGCGAAAACCGGGGACGCCGCGCTGCACGACGACCTTCTTTCCAGCGGGTAGGCGGTCGCTCTCGCGCTCCACCTCCTCGAAGGGCACCACCTCGTCGATGCGGCGGAAGTAGGTGACGGTGCGGCTGCGCTTGGGCCCCAAAATCTCGGCGCGGACCACGCCCGAGGCCACGGTCTCATGCAAGACGATCGGGAAATCGAAGGGGTTTCGAAACTTGTAGTTGACCGATGGGTAGACCACCGTCGCGTCGAGGCCGAGCTTGATGTACGAGCTGGGGCGGGAGTGGGGATAACGCTGGACGATGTCGAGGCCCGCGAAAAACGCCGCGCCATGCAGGGTTCCGGAGATCTGGCAGGTGCCACCGCCCAGGCCGTCGACCAGCTCGCCCTGGGCGATCACGGGAGCCACCCGATAGCCGTGGGCTTCGTCGCGGGGCCCGACGGTGCCGTTGAAATCAAAGATTTCGCCGGGCAAAACCACGGTTCCGTCCACCTTCGAGGCGGCCAGGCGCAGGTTGTACGTGCGGTCCTTGCTCTTCTCCGACATCGAATAGCGGGTCTCGAAGTAGCCAAGGACCTCGCTGAACTCCACGTTGCCGAGGTTCTCGCGCAAGAGCTTGGGCATGATCACCTCCACCGCGGCGGTAACCCGCTCGTCGCCCCTCTGCAGGGCTGAATCGAGGGCGGCGAGGGTGCCGTAGACGTCGAGGCGGTGGCCGACCTGCTCGGGGCGCAGCTCTTTGGCCTGCAGATCCACGAAGGCGTCGGTCGCAGCGCGGTCGAGCTCGGCCTTGATATCGAGCAGCTTGGGCAGCGCGAGGTCGGTCTTGATGCGCAGGGGGAGGGGCACGTCGATGGGCTCGGCGACGTTGCCGCGATCGAGCCAGGCCTGGTGCAGGGCGCTGCCCGGCCGTTGCGACTCGTGCACCACGTCGGCCAGGCGCATGCGGTCGATTTCGACCCCCAAGCTCGCCCGGCGTAGCTTCTTTTCGACGCCGTTCGGCAGGGTGACGGTCACCTCGCCCTGGGCGTAGCGGCGCACGCGGTCGAGCGCGGTGCCCAGCAAATCGCCGGTTTTTGGCACGATTTCCCCGGCCACTCGCAGCTCGGGCAGGGGCGGCGCCTCCTTCGGGGCCTCCTTCGGGAGCAGCAGAAAGCCCATCGCAAGGCCGGCGACGATCACCACGAGGGCGGTCGCCACGAGGCGCTGGACGAGGGCCGAGCCAGGGATACGCATGCGGGGGGCGATGTTAGCAAACGTTGGAGCGCGCCGCCGACTTCCCGTAGCCTCGTCGTGCTAAAGAGCCCCGCCTGTGAGCCGAAAGCCGCGAAAAGACGACAAAACCAAGGCTCGGGCGCCGAGGGCCCCGGGGCAGGCCGTCCCGTCGGCGGTCACGTTGCCGGTGGTCTCCGGGCGAACCGAGGCCGATCCCCATTTCGCGTGCCGCGAGTGCCCGGCCCGCTGCTGCCGTCTGCCCTGGAGCATCCGCTTCGGGGAGGAAGAAAAGGCGCGTTACCTGGCCGAGCCGTTCGTCGCCGAGCGGGTGGGGGAAGGGGGCCTAGCCGTGATTCGCACGGGGATGTTGCCCACCCACGCGCCTCGCCAGCCCCCCGGAAAAGCCGCTGGACAACGGCTGCTGCAGTGCATGTTCCTCGACGACGACGAGCTGTGCAGTCTGCAAAAGAGGTTCGGACATGCCTATTTGCCGAAGCCTTGCCAGGCCTTCCCCTTTGGCTTCGTGACCGACGAAGAGGGCAGCACGGTGGCGCAGCTCTCCCTTTTGTGCCCCTCGATCCGCGACAACCGTGGGGAGCCCGTGGGGCCCGAGCTCTTGAACAAGCTCGAACAGCGCGGCGGCAGTGTGCGGATGAGCCACCGATTGGCCACGTTGTCCGGTGTTTTCCTGACGAGACCGCAGTTCTTGAGCATCGCGGCCTATTGGGATGAGGCCCTGGCGGGGGCGGAGCAACTGCCCTCCACACTGGCACGCTTGTACGACCAGACAAGCGTGCTCGATGGTGCCTTGAAAGGCGCAGAGCGGGTCCCCGATGCCGATGTCCAGACGGCCTTGACGGGCGCCCGAGCCTTTGAACCGAGGGCTTTTTTGTCGCGGCCTACGACGTCTTACCACGCGCGTTTGCTCTTCACGTACCTGCTCAGCAACTTGTGTTACCCCTCCCGTGTTCGACAGCCGAACCGCGTCGACCAACCGGCCTGGTTTCACTTGGAGGGCGTGCGCGCCTTTGGCAACAAGGTGGCGTGGTTGTTCGAGGTTGGCAAGGTCGACCTGATGTTCGTGCCGAGGCCCTTTTCGCTGCGTCGCGTCGGCCAGGTGGAGCGCTTTTTGTCCGGCGATTTGGGCCAAGTCGTGCGCGACTATCTGCGCCTGGTCTTGGCCCGCAGGCAGGTCTTTACCGAGCCTCGGCACCTGATGGCGCCGCTCCTCGACTTGGCGCTGGGGGCCGTCCTCACGTCGCGCTTTGCGCGCTGTCTGGCGGCGGCCGACGGGCGCTCGCGGGTCCACGAGGCGGACGTGCGCGAGGGGATCGGCGTCACGGAGCTGTTGCTCCTGCACCACGCGTCGCAAGCGGCCCAACCGGCCTACCTTCAGAGCTTCCGCACTGCCCTCCTGACGTCGCCCGACAAAGTTCGCCAGGTCTTGGCGAGCGAGGCCTAAAACGCCGCTTGCCGCGCCGGGGCTTCGCCGCTAAGAGGTTAAAAATGGTGTCTCATCGGCTCGGCTGCGCGTTGGCCGTTGCGCTTGGCCTTTCGGGGCTGGTTTCGGGTTGCTCCTCGGAAGACGCGGCCCCCGCGGCCACATCCAGTGCGGCCACGTCGAGCAGCTCAGGGGCGGGCGGCGCCGGGGGCGCGGGCGGCGGTGCCGGGGGCGAAGCCCTGGCCGGTACGCCCATTCCCGCCGATCCTCAGCGGGAGGGAGACGCGGACAAGGGGTATTCGGCCCTCGTCAACAATGGCTATGTGGCCTGTGGCGTGCCGTGGTCCGCCTATTCCACCGTGTACGGTCCCGCCCCCGAGGCCCTGCGTTTGCCGGGTAGGACGGGGAAAAACGCCGAATTGCCGTACTACTTCTCGGCGACCACCACGGCGAGCGGCGTCGACATCGTGGCCCCCAACTGCCTGTCTTGCCACGCGGGCGAGCTGCAAGGAAAAATCGTCGTCGGCCTCGGCGATCACGCGGGCGACTTCACCACCGACACCGCGGCGCAAGCGTCGGCGGTGGGCTTTCTGTTGTCCGATCCGGTGGAGATCGCCGAGTGGGAGAAGTGGAAGGGTCGCGTCACCGCGATCGCGCCCCACATCAAGACGATTACGGTCGGCTCGAACCCGGCCGACAACCTGGCGGCGGCGCTGTTTGCCCACCGCGACCGAGACACCCTGGCCTGGTCCGACACGCCGCTCTTGCCCGAGCCGCCCACCGAGGTGGTGCCCGTCGACGTGCCTCCGTGGTGGCACATGAAGCACAAAAACGCGATGTTTTACAACGCGAGCGGCCGCGGCGATCACGCGCGCATCATGATGACGGCGTCCACGCTGTGCACCGACACGGTCGAAGAGGCCACGGCCATCGACGCGTATTTCCCCGACGTCGAGGCCTACATCTCGTCCATCGAGCCCCCGGCCTATCCGTTCCCGATCGATCAGGCCAAAGCCGCGGAAGGCAAGGTCGTGTTCGAGGCCACCTGCGCGCGCTGCCACGGCACCTACGGTGACGGCGGCGTGTATCCGAATTTGTTGATCGACCTGCCCACGATTGGCACGGACACCACCCTTGCCACCGGTGCAGGCCAGTTTGCGACAGACTACGTGACCTGGTTCAACGAGTCGTTCTACGGCAAAATCGCCAAGCTAGATCCGCAACTGGGCTATGTGGCTCCGCCCCTCGACGGCATCTGGGCCTCCGCGCCCTACTTCCACAATGGCAGTGTGCCGACGGTGGCGGCGGTGCTCGAAAGCTCGGCGCGACCGGCCTTCTGGACGCGCTCGTTCGACTCCAACGACTATTCGGAGACGGCCCTCGGCTGGAACTACACGGCCCTCCCAGCAGGTCAGGACGCCGAGCCCTCCACCAGCAAGCGCAAGTTGATCCTGGACACCACGAAGACCGGCTACGGAAACGGCGGGCACACCTTCGGTGACGCCTTGAGCGCCGAACAGCGGGCTTCTGTCATCGAGTACCTCAAGACCCTGTGAACGAAACCGAAGTACCCGCGGCGAAGATCAGCGAGCGTCTGCTCCTTTTCCTGGTCGGGGCGATCCAGTTCGTCAACATCCTCGACTTCATGATGGTGATGCCGCTTGGGCCGGACTTCGCTGTCGCCCTCGGCATTCCGGCCTCTCACCTCGGCTACATCGGGGGTAGCTACACCGCCGCTGCCGCCATCGCGGGCATCATCGGCTCGTTCTTTCTCGATCGTTTCGACCGGCGCAACGCCCTCGCGCTCGCCATGTTGGGCCTGGTGATCGGCACCGCGTCGGGGAGCTTGGCGACGGACCTGACCACCTTGATGGTGGCCCGCGTCGTGGCAGGCGCCTTCGGGGGACCGGCCACCTCCCTTGCCATTTCGATCGTCGCCGACGTCATCCCCGCGGAGCGCAGGGGCAAGGCCATGGGCGCAGTGATGGGCGCCTTTGCGGTGGCCAGCGTGGTGGGCGTGCCCATGGGCCTCGAGCTTGCGCAAATGGGCGATTGGCGCACACCGTTTTACGCCGTGGCGGGCATCGGCTTCGTGGTGACGGTGCTGTCGATCACGCTGATGCCTCCCATGCGCCTGCACCTCTCGCGGAGCGGTCTCCCCACGCCTTCACCGCCGTTTCGCGAGATCCTCAGCCAACGCGCCGTGCTTTTGTCGCTGACGACCACGGCGGTGGTCATGCTCTCCACGTTCTCGGTGGTGCCCAATCTGGCCACCTTCGTGCAGTTCAACCTGGGCTATCCGCGGGAACAGCTCGGCATTCTGTACTTCGTTGGCGGCATCGTCAGCTTCGTCGCCACGCGCCTCGTCGGCATCCTCGTCGATCGCGCGGGGGCGCCGCGCACGAGCACCATCGGCGCCGCCCTGTTCGCCGGCACGATCTGCGTTTGGATCGTGCTCGGTGGCTTGGGTATCCCGGTGATGGGCATGTTCGTCGGAATCATGCTCGCGAACGCCTTCCGGAGCGTGGCGATGAGCGCCCTGACCTCCCGCGTGCCGCGACCGGTGGAGCGCGCTCGCTTCATGTCCATGCAGTCGGCGGTGCAGCACATCGCGGCCGCTTTGGGCTCGTTTTTCGCGGCTTCGATCCTCGTCGAACGCCCCGACCACAGCCTCTCCGGGCTCGACGTGGTGGGCATGATTTCGATTGGTCTGGCGGTCTTCCAACCCCTGTTGCTCAAGCTCGTCGAGACCCAGGTCGTCGCCTCCGAGGCCCGCGCAAAGGCCGAAAAGGCGCCTTTGGTAGCGGTCGAGCCCGCCGTCGAACCGCGCTGACTTGTCGGCGGTCCGCTCGCACAACATCGGGCTTGGTCGGAGCGGAAAGGGAGAGTAAGACGCGAGCTCGACGGGCCTTCGCGCCCGAGGAGCAGGGAGCATGGCGGCCAATCCTTCGAAGCACAAATGGCGTTTTTTCCGGGCAGGCGGCGTCGATCAGGTGGAAATTTCGCGCGCCGAGGACATTCGGGCGCTGGGGGAGCTGGACCAAAAGCTGTGGGTGGCCCTGGCGTGCCCCGTTCAGGGCAGTGAGATCGACGTCAAGACCCTGGAGGCGATCGACACCGACGGCGACGGTCGCATTCGCGCCCCGGAGATCATCGCGGCGGCGTCCTGGGCATGTTCCGTGCTTACCGATCCGGGGGTCCTCCTGAAGCAGTCCAGCAAGCTCAGCCTGGACGCCATTGATACGAGCTCGGAGGAGGGCAAAAACCTCGTCGGCTCGGCGAAGCGAATTCTTACCAATCTAGGGAAGGAGAAAGCGAAGAGCATCAGCGTCGAGGACACCTCCGACATGGCCAAGGTGTTCGCCGAGACACGCTTCAACGGCGACGGCATCGTGCCCGTGGAGGCGACGGACGACGTGGCGCTGCAAAAGACCCTTGCCGACATCATCGACTGTCTGGGCC
>CAYLJT010000329.1:0-9052 GCA_964383995.1 uncultured Polyangiaceae bacterium | reverse complement strand
GTCGGACCTCGCCTACATGATCTACACCTCGGGCTCCACCGGGCGCCCGAAGGGCGCGATGAACACCCACGGCGGTATCATGAACCGCCTGCGCTGGATGCAAGAGGCCTTCGAGCTGACCGTCGACGACGCGGTGCTGCAGAAGACGCCGATGAGCTTCGATGTCTCGGTCTGGGAGTTCTTCTGGCCCCTGATGGTAGGGGCGCGCCTCGTGGTGGCGAAGCCCGAAGGCCACAAAGATCCTGCCTATTTGGCCGATTTGATCCGGCACGAGGGCGTGACGACCCTGCACTTCGTGCCCTCGATGCTGCGCGCCTTCCTCGACCACGGGCCCGGCGATCTACCCTCCGTCAAGCGCGTCATCGCCAGCGGCGAGGCCCTGACCAGCGATCTCGTCGACCGCTTCTTCGCGCGTCTGCCCAAGGCCCAGCTCCACAACCTGTACGGTCCCACCGAGGCCGCCGTCGACGTCACCTGGTGGCCCTGCCAGCCCGGCGACACGCGGCCCTCGGTGCCCATCGGCCGCCCCATCGCCAACACCCAGATCTACGTCCTCGACGAGGGCCTCTCGCCGACCCCGATCGGTGTACCCGGCGAGCTCTACATCGGCGGTGTCCAGGTCGGGCGCGGCTACTGGAAGCGCCCCGAGCTGACCACCGAGCGCTTCGTCGACGACCCCTTCCATCCGGGCGCACGCCTGTACAAAACGGGCGATCTTGCGCGCTGGGTCGCGGACGGCACCCTCGAATATCTGGGCCGCGTCGATTTCCAGGTCAAGCTCCGTGGCTTCCGCATCGAGCTCGGCGAGATCGAAGGGGTGATGGAGAAGTTCCCCGGCGTCTCCCAGGCGGCGGTGGTTGTCCGAGACGACGGGCCCTCGGAGAAGCGCCTCGTGGCCTACGTCGTGCTCGACGGCACGACGACGGTCGCCGATCTTCGCGCCTACCTCAAGGACACGCTGCCCGACTACATGGTGCCCGCGCTGTTCGTGACCTTGCCCGCGCTGCCCCTGTCGCCGAGCGGCAAGGTGGATCGCAAGGCGCTGCACGCGCCCGAGGCCCCCGAGCCCCTCGGCGCAGGTCAGGCCCCGCGCACCCCCGTCGAAGAGAAGCTGGCCAGCATCTTCGCCGAGGTGCTGAAGCGGCCGAGCGTGGGCGTCGATCAGAGCTTCTTCGAGCTCGGCGGCGACTCCATCCTGAGCATTCAAGTGGTCAGCCGTGCCAAGGAGCACGGCCTCGCCATCACGCCCAAGCAGATGTTCTTGCACCAGACGGTGGCCGAGCTCGCCGGGGCCGTGTCCGAGACATCGGCGTCCGTCGCCGAGCAGGGGCCGGTGGTGGGCGACGTGCCGCTCACCCCGGTGATGGCTTGGTTCTTCGAGTCCCAATACCGACAGGCGCAGCACCACAACCAGGCCGTCCTGCTGCGGGTCGAGGCGCCCCTCGACGCTGACAAGCTGAGCCGCGTGCTCTCTGCGCTGGCTTCGCACCACGACGCGCTGCGCCTCCGTTTCTTGACCGACGGGGCGTCGGCCAAGGCGCTCATCGCGCCCCCAGGCGGCGAGGTGCCGCTCGCGCGGATCAACCTGGCCACGCTGCCCGATCACGAGCTGCCGGCGCGCATCGAAGCGGAGGCGAGCGCCTTGCAAGGTCGGTTCGATCTGGAGCAAGGACCCCTGTTCCAGACGGCCCTCTTCGACCTCGGCCCGGTGCGCGAAAATCGCCTGCTGGTCATCGTCCACCACCTGGCCATCGACGGCGTCTCCTGGCGCATCCTGCTCGGCGACTTGTTCGCGGGCTACGCCCAGGTCAACGCCGGGCAAGATCCGACCTTCGCTGCGAAGACGACCTCGTACAAGCGCTGGGCCGAGCGCCTGGTCGAGGAGGCCCGCTCGGCCGCCACGCAGGCCGAGCTCGACGCCTACCGGGCCGTCGCCGATTCGCTGAAATCCGCCTCGATACCGCGGGATCACGACGTGCCGACCACGCGCGGTCAGACCCGGGTCGAGGAGCTGTCCCTCGACGAAGCGTTCACCGAGAAGCTGCTCAAGGAGACCTCCGGCGCCTACGGGACCGACGTCAACGAGCTGCTCGTCACGGCCCTCGGCACCGCCCTCAGCAGCTGGAAGGGAGGTGGCAAGGTGGCCATCGATCTGGAGGGGCACGGACGGGAAGATCTAGGCACCGACATCGATGTCACCCGGACCGTGGGCTGGTTTACCACGGTCTACCCGGTGGTCGTCGATCTGCCCGCGTCCTTCTCGGCGGCGGAGCGCATCAAGGCCACGAAAGAGCTGCTCCGCGGCGTGCCGCGCAAGGGCCTCGGTTACGGCCTACTGCGCTACCTCGACGCTGGGCCGAAGACAGCGCCGCTACGCGAAGGGCCCGATCCCGACGTGGTGTGGAACTACCTCGGCCAGCTCGACAACGCCCTGCCCGACGGCCTCGGCGTCGGCCTGGCCAAGGAGAGCGTCGGCGCCCTGCACGCCCCCTCGCAGCAAAGGCGACACCTGCTGGAGGTCAACGCCGAAGTCCGAGACAACAAGTTGCACCTGGCCTTCCGCTACGGGGAGGCCCACAACGAAGCCACCATCAAGGACCTCGCCGCCCAGTTCTTGACCACCCTGCGATCGCTCATCGAGCACTGCCTGTCCCCCGACGCGGGCGGCTACACCCCCTCCGATTTTCGGCGCGTCAAGCTCAGCGCCGACGCCCTCGATTCCATCGTCGCTCGCATCGGCGCGAAGCGCCCCAAATAGGCCGATAACTTGCGCCCGCGCGCCCCTCGCTCCTCGCCAAGACCCAGAGGTTTGATCCCGTGAATCGCCAGAACATCGAGGACATCTACCCGCTGTCCCCCATGCAACATGGGATGTTGTTCCACACGTTGCTCGACGCCCAGTCGGAGGTGTACTTCGAGCAAATCCACTGCACTTTGGGCGACAACCTGAACGCGCCCGCGTTCTTGCGTGCGTGGAAGGCCGTCGTTGCGCGCCACCCGATCCTGCGCACCGTGTTCCTTTGGGAAGGCATGGACGACCCCCTGCAGGTCGTGCTTCGCGAGGTCGAGCTCGCGGTGCACGAGGAAGACCTGCGGGGCCTCGACGCGGCGGCCCAGAGCGCGCGCTTCGACGCCTACGTCGAGGCCGACAAACACGTGCGCTTCGACTTCGGCGCGACGCCGCCCCTCCGCTTCGCGCTGTTTCGTGTGGCCGATGGCACCTACCGCTTCCTCTGGAGCTTCCATCACCTGGTGCTCGACGGCTGGTCGCTGCCGATCTTGATGGGCGATTTGTTCGCGTTGTACGGCGCGTACAGCTCGGGGAAAGACATCCGTCTGCCCAAGCCCAAGCCCTTCGGCGACTATATCGACTGGCTCGGACAGCAAGATCTGGCCAAGGCCGAGGCCTTTTGGCGGAGCCGTCTCAAGGGCTTCATGGCCGCCACCCCGTACCGCGTCGACCGCCCCATCAGCGATCAACACGCGGCGGGCAGCTACGACGAAGTGCCGCTCAGCCTGGGTCGCGAGGCCGCCGAGCGCTTGTTCGCCTTTGGTCGCCAGCACAAGCTCACGCTCTCCACGCTGGTCCGCGCGGCCTGGTCGCTGCTCCTCATGCGTTACAGCGGGGAGGACGACGTGTGCTTCGGCGCCACCGTCTCGGGCCGTTCGGCGGCCATCGCCGGCATGGAAAGCGTGGTTGGCATGTGCATCAACATGATGCCCGTGCGCGCGGAAATGCCCCAACCTGCCCAAAGCGCCCTGGATTGGCTCACCGCCTTTCAGGCGCGCCAGGCCGAGCTGTCGGAGTACGAGTACAGCCCCCTCGTCGACGTTCAGACCTGGAGCGACGTGCCGCGCGGCGAGCCCCTCTTCCAGAGCATCCTTACCTTCGAGAACTACCCCTTCGACGAGGCCATGTTGGGCGGGGCAGGGGACGTGCGCGTGCGCGACTTCTTCGCCACGCTGGGCTCGAACTACCCGATCACCGTGGTCTGCCTGCCCTCGGATCACGACGTCGCCTTCCGCATCGTGTACGACACGCGGCGCTTCGACGCGGCCACGATGAGCCGGCTCGCCGGGCACCTGGGCACCTTGCTCGCGGGCATGTCCGAGACAGCCGAGCGGCCCGTGAGCCGCCTACCCATGTTGTCCAAGGAAGAAGAGCAGACGCTGCTCGTCACCTGGAACGACAGCGCGGCACCTTCCCCCGGCGACGTATGCGCCCACGAGCTGTTCGAGTGTTGGGCCAAAGAGACGCCCGACGCGCCGGCGGTCCGCTACGAAGCCGTCACCTTGACCTACCGCGAGCTCGACGCGCGCGCGAACCGCTTGGCAAGGTGGCTCGCTGCCCAGGGCGTGGGGCCCGACGGTCTGGTGGGCATTGGCATGAAGGCGAGCGAGGCCGTGGTGGTCTCGCTGCTGGCGGCGATGAAGGCCGGCGGCGCCTACGTGCCCATCGATCCGAGCTTGCCGGACGAGCGCATCGCCCACATCCTGGCCGACACCGGCGCCAAGGTGGTGCTGACCACCAGCGAGCACGCCGCCCGCTACGCCAAGAGCGGCGTCACCACCCTGCGCCTCGACGCCGATCAAGCCCTGTTCGAGGGCCTCGACGGATCTTCCCTCGGCCGTATCGCCAAGCCCGAAAACCTTGCCTACGTGCTGTTCACCTCGGGCTCCACCGGCAAGTCCAAGGGCGTGATGCTGGAGCATCGCCAGCTCGTGCAATACATCGCCGGGGTGCGCGAGCGCCTCGGTACCGAGCTCGCACCGGGGGCGAGCTACGCCCTGGTCTCCACCTTCGCGGCGGATCTCGGGAACACGGTGCTGTACGCATCCCTGTGCGGCGGCGGTGTGCTGCATGTGATGGGCGAGGAGCGCACCAAGGACCCCCACGCGATCGCCGAATATTTCAGCCAAAACCCGGTGGATTGCATGAAAATCGTGCCTTCCCACCTGCAGGCGCTTTTGGACTCGCCGACCCCGGAGGCCGTGGTGCCACGCAAGGTGTTGGTGATGGGAGGTGAGGCGTCCACCTGGGAGCTTATCGAGCGCTTGCGAGCGCTGCGCCCGAGCACCGCGGTCATCAACCACTACGGTCCCACCGAGACCACGGTCGGCGTCATCACCTACGCGGTGGGCGAGAGGCGCCCCGATGCGCCCATCGTGCCCTTGGGTCGACCCCTGCCCAACGTTACGCTTTACCTGCTCGACAAGCATGGAAACCTGGCGCCCATGGGGGTGCCCGGCGAGCTCTACATCGGCGGCGCGCAGGTGGCCCGCGGCTACTTGAATCGACCCGAGCTGACCGCGGAGCGCTTCGTTCAACATCCCTTCGCAGGCCCCGCGGGGGGCCCCGTCTACCGCACGGGAGACTCCGCGAAATACCTGGCGACCGGCGACGTTTTGTTCCTTGGCCGGGTAGACTTCCAGGTCAAGATCCGCGGCTACCGCATCGAGCTTGGCGAAATCGAGGCGGCCCTGCGCGAGAACCCGAGCGTGCGCGAGGCGGTCACCATTGTCCGAGACGACCATGGAGACAAGCGCATCGTCGCCTTCGTGGTGCCCATGGATCCACCGGCTCCCCCCATCGCCAGCGTGCGCGAGCACCTGGGCGCGCGGGTACCCGACTACATGATGCCGAGCGCCCTGCGTTGGATTGAGGCCGTGCCCCTAACGGCCAACGGCAAGATCGACAGAAACGCGCTCTTTGCCCTGGAAGAGCAGGCCGAGGCGGCGGAAGCCGAGGGCCTGTTCGCGGCGCCGCGCACCCCTGTGGAGGAGGTCCTGGCGTCCATTTGGGCGGACGTGTTCGGGGTCGAAAAGGTCGGCGTCAACGACAACTTCAACGACCTCGGCGGTCACTCGCTCCTTGCCATTCAGGTCATCGCGCGCACCCGTGATGCGCTGAAGGTGCAGGTGCCCCTCCGGGCCATCTTCGACTCACCCACCGTAGCGGGCTTGGCGGACCGGGTCGAGGCCGCGATGCGGGCGAAACAAGGCCTCAACATCCCACCCCTGGAGAAGGCCGCGCCCGGGGAGATTCCGCTCTCCTTCGCGCAAGAACGCCTCTGGTTCTTGGACCAGCTCGAGCCCGGCAGCGCGTTCTACAACGTGCCCGCGGCCATCCACCTGACGGGTAGGCTCGACGTGGACGCGCTGGAGCGCGCCATCGGCGAGGTGGTGCGGCGTCACGACGTGCTCCGCGCGCGCTTCGAGGCCGAGGGTGGCAAGGCCCGTGTGTTGATCACACCCTTCGAAGGCTTCCGCCTGCCCGAGGTCGACGCCCACGACGAGGTGGTGGCCCGACGTCTGGCCGACGAGGAGGCGAGCCGGCCCTTCGATCTGGCCCGCGGCCCGTTGTTTCGCGCACGGTTGATCCGCATCGTCGGGGGTGCTTCGGAGCCTGTCCGAGACATGGAGCACCTCTTGTTGTTCACGATGCACCACATCGTGAGCGACGGCTGGGCCCGCGGCGTGTTGGTGCGCGAGCTGGCCGCCCTGTACGAAGCCTTCCTGAAGAAGAAGGCCTCGCCCTTGCCCGAGCTCCCGTTGCAATACAGCGATTTCGCCGTCTGGCAGCGGGGTTGGTTGACCGACGCCGTGCTCGCCAAGGAGGTCGACTACTGGAAGAAGAAGCTCGCCGGCGCCCCCGCGGCTCTCGATCTACCGAGCGATCGCCCCCGGCCTCCCACCCCGTCGTTCAAGGGAGGCTTGTACAGGTTCGAGCTCCCGAAGGCCACCCTGGAGGCCGCGAAGGTGTTCGCCAAGGGCGAGGGCGCGACGCTGTTCATGGTGCTGCTCGCCGCGTTCGATACGCTGCTCGCGCGCTACGCGCGGCAGACCGACGTGGTGGTGGGCAGCCCCATCGCCAACCGCAGCCAGGCCGCCCTGGAGAGCCTGATCGGCTTCTTCGTCAACACGCTGGTGCTGCGCACCGACCTGAGCGGCGATCCGACCTTCAAGGAGCTGGTCAAGCGCGTGCGGGAGACGGCCCTCGGCGCCTACGCCCACCAGGATCTGCCCTTCGAGCGGCTGGTGGAGGCCCTGAGCCCGGAGCGCGACCGCAGCCGCGCGCCCGTGTTCCAGGTGATGTTCGTGCTGCAGAACGCGCCCTTGCCGCCGCTCTCGCTGCCCTCCCTGCTGCTCGCGCCGCTCGACGCCGACAGCGGCACCTCGAAGTTCGATCTGACCTTGACCTTGGCCGAGTCGCCCACCGGCAGTTTGCTCGGCGGCTTCGAATACGCGAGCGACCTGTTCGACGAGGCCACCGTCGCGCGCATGGCCGAGCATTTCGGGGTCCTCCTGGCCGCCTGCATCCAGGAGCCCAAGACCCGTGTCTCGGACGTTCCGCTGATGACCGAGGCCGAGCTCGCCACGGTGGTGGGTACGTTCAACGCGCGCGTCACCAAGCTGCCCGAAGGCGCGATCATCACCGATCTCATCGAGCTGGAGGCGGCCTCCAAGGCCGACGCCATCGCCGTCACCTGCGGTGATCTGGCGTTGACCTACGGTGCCCTCGTGGGCCGGGGGCGCAGGTTGGCGCGGCTGCTCGCGACGCGCGGGGTGAGCCCCGGCGATCGGGTGGCCATCAGCGTGCCGCGCAGCCTGGACATGGCGGTCGGCATCGTGGGCATCTTGCTGGCGGGGGCGACCTACGTGCCCTTCGATCCGGCCTGGCCCCGCGACCGCCTGGCGCATGCCATCGGCGACGCGGAGGTCAAGCTCTTGTTGACCCACGACGAGCTTGCCAAGGGCTTTGGGGAGGTGGGAGCACCGACCTTGCTGCTCGACGCCGAGGCCGCTGCCATCGATGCCACGAGCGACGCGCCCGTGCCGCGCGGAGGCCGACCGGACTCCCTCGCCTACATCATCTACACCTCGGGCTCGACCGGCAAGCCCAAGGGGGTAGGGGTCACCCACGCAAACCTTGTCTACTCCACGATGGCAAGGTTCTCGTACTACGCCGACGCGCCCCTCGAAGCCTTCCTGCTGCTGTCTTCGTTCTCGTTCGACAGCAGCATCGCGGGCATCTTCTGGTCCCTTGCGAGCGGCGCCAAGCTGGTCCTGCCGCGCGAGAAAATCACGGAAGATCCGCGGGAAATCGCCGCGCTCATCGCAGAGCAGCGGGTGAGCCACCTGCTCTGTGTTCCTTCCCTCTACGCCCTGATCCTGGACGAGGCGGGGGACGAACGGCTGAGCACGCTCAGGGCGGCAATCGTGGCGGGCGAGGCGACCTTGCCCGACCTCGTGGCGCGCCACCACCGCACGCTCTCCGGCGCCAAGCTGTACAACGAGTACGGACCCACCGAGGCCACCGTCTGGTGTACGGCGGCGGAGCTGACCGAGGGCGAGTCGAAGGGTAGGGTCAGCATCGGCAAGCCCATCCCCAACGCCCAGATCTACCTGCTCGACGAGCGGCTGAAGCCAACGCCCATCGGCGTTCCCGGCGAAATCGTGGTGGGGGGTCCCGGCGTAACGCCGGGCTACCTCAACCTCCCCGAGCAGACCGCGGAGCGCTTTCTGGACAACCCGTTCGGCGAGGGGCGCCTGTACCGCACGGGCGATCTCGGGCGCTTCCGCGTCGATGGCTCGATCGAGTTTTTGGGTCGCGTCGATCAACAGGTCAAGATCCGCGGCTACCGCATCGAGCTCGACGAGATCGAGGGCGCCCTCGCGGCTCACCCCAAGCTCCGTGAAGTGGCCGTCGTGCTGCGGGAAGACACCCCCGGCGACAAGCGCCTCGTGGGCTATTACGTGGTCAGCGAAGAGCCGGCGCCGACCGTGGGCGAGCTGCGCGCCCACCTTGCGACCACGCTGCCCGACTACATGATCCCCAGGGTCCTCTTGCGGCTACCTGCCATGCCCCTCGGGGCTACTGGCAAGA
Source organism: uncultured Polyangiaceae bacterium (assembly GCA_964383995.1). Lineage (GTDB taxonomy): Bacteria > Myxococcota_A > Polyangia > Polyangiales > Polyangiaceae > CAYLJT01. The sequence continues at coordinate 165 of CAYLJT010000329.1, read as the reverse complement.
TCGATCGCAAGGCGCTGCCGGCGCCCGAGGCGCACGCCGGCCTGGAGTCGAGCTACGCCGCGCCGCGCAGCCCCGTCGAAGAGGTGATCTCCGGCATTTGGTCCGAGCTATTGTCGGTGCCGCAGCCGGGCATGAAGTCGTCCGTGAGCCCCACGAGGTCGCTGG
>CAYLJT010000328.1:0-9108 GCA_964383995.1 uncultured Polyangiaceae bacterium | reverse complement strand
CAAGGCCGACCTCGGCAAGGCCCTCTTCAGCATCCCCGCGGTGCTCGGCGTCGAGTACGGCGTGGGCTTCGGCTGCGCCACGTTGCGCGGCAGCGAGGGCAACGACCTCTTCGAATCGGACGGTGATGCGGCCTCGATCCGCACGAGCAGCAACCGGCACGGGGGCATGTTGGGCGGCATCTCCACGAGCATGCCGCTCATCCTGCGAGCCGCCGTGAAGGCGACGAGCAGCCTCTCGCGCGAGCAGCCCACCGTGACGCGCGACGGCACGCCCACCACCATTCGCACCCTCGGCCGCCACGATCCCTGCCTTTTGCCGCGGTTTGTACCGATCGCCGAGGCCATGGTGGCCCTCGTGCTGGTCGATCATTGGTTGCGGCAACGCGGTCAGTGCGCGCCCTTGGTGCCCGCGGATGAGAGCGCCGTGTGACGCGAGCGGCCGCCATCGGCGTCGAGGTCACGGGCGCGAGCCGCATCTTTGAAGGCGGCGTGGCGGCCTTCGAGAACCTCGATTTGTCCGTCGAAAAAGGGGATTTCGTAGCGCTCGTCGGCCCCTCGGGCTGCGGCAAATCGACGCTCCTGCGGCTCATCGCGGGGCTCGATCCGGCCACGCGCGGTGAAGCCCGCTTGGTGGGCGCGGAAGCCGCCGCGCGCTCGATCGCCTACGTGTTCCAAGACGCCCACCTCCTGCCCTGGCGCACGCTGCTCGACAACGTCACGCTGCCCCTGGAGCTGCTCGGGATTGAGCGCAAAGAGCGGCAAAATCGCGCGGCCGAGACGCTCACCACGCTCGGCCTCGGCGACGCGCTCACGCGCTACCCCGCGGCCCTCTCGGGGGGCATGCGGATGCGCGCCTCCCTCGCCCGCGCCCTCGTCACGCGGCCGGCGTTGCTGCTCCTCGACGAGCCCTTCGCGGCCCTCGACGAGCTCACCCGCGAGCGCCTCGACAAGCTCTTGCGCGACATCTGGATCGAGCGGCAAATGACGGTGATTTTCGTCACGCACGCGCTGCACGAGGCGACCTACCTGGCGGAGCGCGCGGTGGTGCTCTCACCGCGTCCGGCGCGCATCGTGCTCGACCGCCGCATCGACCTGCCGCGCATCCGCGACGTCGCGCTACGCACGGACCCGGCCCTGGCGCAGCAGGCGCGCCTGCTTTGGGAAGCGCTCTCGGAGCCCGCGTGAAGCGCCTCGCACAAATCGTTGCACCTCCAACGATCGCCCTCGCGCTGGGGCTCTCGCTCTGGCAAGCGGCCGTGCGAATCTTCGACGTCCCGGCCTTCTTGCTCCCGCCTCCGTCGGACATCGCCGGCGCCGCGTGGAGCAACGCCGACAGCCTCGCGCAAGCCACGCTCACCACCTTCGAGACCGCCCTCGCGGGCTTCGCGCTGAGCGCCGTGGTGGGCGTGAGCGCCGCCGTGTTGCTCTCGCTATCGCGCCTGTTGGAGCGCGCGATCTACCCCTACACCGTGTTTTTGCAGACGGTCCCGATCGTGGCCATCGCGCCCTTGCTCGTGTTGTGGCTCGGCCCCGGCTTCAACGCGGTCGCCGTCTCGGCGCTGATCGTCTCGGTCTTCCCCGTGATCGCGTCGACCCTCACGGGCCTCGGCAGCGTGCCGCCCGAGCTCCGCGATTTGTTCCGCCTCTACGGCGCCAGCCGCCTCGACCGGCTGCTCAAGTTGGAGCTGCCCTCTGCGGTGCCCTTCATCGTGACCGGCCTGCGTGTCGCGTCGGGCCTCTCGGTGATCGGCGCCATCGTCGGCGAGTTCGTCGCCGGCTTCGCGGAAGGGTCCGCGGGCCTTGGTATCACGGTCCTCACGGCCTACCGACAGCTCCGCACCGACCTGCTCTTCGCCGCGGTCTTCTCCGCGTCCTTCCTTGGTTTTGCGCTGTTTGGCGGTGTGAGCTTCTTCGGCCGCCTGCTGCTCCGCCGCTTCGACCCCTCGACGAAGAGCTGACGGGCGCCAGCGCGAGAGCGTTCGTTTCGCTCGTCTGCCGCCGAGGTTCCGTGCCATGAACGATCCATGGTCCAGCGAACCCACGCATCGTTTGCGCTCGTCACGTTGCTCCTCGGCCTCGCCCTGACCCTCGGCTGCTCCAAAAACGAAGCCCCGGCGCCCGCCGGCACGGAGGGCGCGAAGACCACCACCAAGATCGCCCTCAACTGGGTACCCGAGCCCGAGTTCGGCGGCTTCTACGCGGCGCGCGAGGGCGGAATCTTCGCTCGGCAGGGCCTCGAGGTGGACATCCAGGGGGGCGGCGCCGGCGTGCCCGTCGTGCAGATGGTCGCCACGGGCCAAGTGGACTTCGGCGTGGCGGGGGCCGACGAGATCCTCACGGCGAGGGCCCGCGGCGCGGACGTCGTGGCGCTCTACGCGTCGTTTCAAACCTCCCCGCAGGGCATCATGACCCACGCCGCGCGGGGCGCGAAGAACATCGCCGACGTGCTCAAGGGCGGCACCTTGGCCATCGAGCCCGGCCTTGCTTTTGCGGCATTTCTAAAGAAAAAATACGCCTTCGACGGGGTCAAGGTCGTGCCCTACGACGGCGGCGTCGCGCGATTTTTGGCGGAGCCCGACTTCGCGCAGCAGTGCTTCATCACCGCCGAGCCCCTGGCGGCCAAGAAGAAGGGCGGCGATCCGCAGGTGTTTCTGGTCGCGGACGAGGGCTTCAACCCCTACGTCGTCGTGGTCATCACGCGCGGCGCGTTGTTGAAAGAGAAGCCCGAGCTCGTGAAAGCCTTCGTGAGCGCGACACGCGAAGGCTGGAAGAGCTACCTCGCCGACCCCAAGCCCGCGAACGCCGTCATGGCCAAGCTCAACCCGTCGATGGACGCCGAGACCTTCGCCGCCGCCGCCGAGGCCCAGCGCCCCCTCATCGAAACCGACGAAACCCGCGCCAAAGGCCTGGGAACGCTCGACGTGGAGCGCTTCCGCACGCTGTCCGCCCAGCTCGTCGAGCTCGGCATCCTCGACAAGCCCGTGCCCGCCGAACAGGCTGTAGCGCAGGGTTTTTGAGCCCCCAAGCCGTTTGTAGAAATTGCTATTGAAAGTCATTTGCGATTAGCGTAGGGTTCGAATCGTCAACTGGGCATCCCATCCGAGGGGTATCCAAAAGAGCCGACTGGAGTCGTGATGATTCGTAAGCGCAGTCTCGTTGTCTTGGGTTCGTTGCTTGGTGCGCTCGTTGCGGGCTGTTCCGAAGACTACGAGACCAACGGCACAGCCAAGCCCGTGGATCAGGTGGGCAGTGTGGCCGTGCAAGGTACCCTGGCGGACACGCGCTTTTACGTCGCCGAAAACATGCTGGCGGCCATTGAAATGCAGATCTCTGGTGAGCCCTTCGCCGAGCTGCTCCCGCGGGACATCGCGGGGTACGACCGCTTCAGCGCCGACACCAACATCTATGTCGATCCCGAGACCGGAGAGGCCCAGACTGACACGTTGGGGTGGGCCCTTGCCATCGAGTCGTACGAGTACTCGAAGCAGGTCATGAACAACACCTCGTTCGAGTCGGGCGCGGGGCTCAGCATGCAATATGGGCCCTACCTCAACCCCGAAGGCAAAGAGGGCGACGAGGCTTATCAGCTCCTCTTCGATCGGATTCAGTACCTCGGCTTGGCCAGCCGCGCCTCGGGCGCGGTCTTTGGCAAGGACTTCGTGACGTCGCCGCCGGACCAGGTCAATTACGAGAACAACCACTATGGCTGGCCGGCGATCTGGCCCGTGTTCGCCGAGTTCCGCTCGTTCGACCCCACCATCCCCGCGACGTTCGGGACCACCGCCGGTTGCGACCTGGGTGGCGCGATCGACGAGCCGGTTCCGCCCGAGCTCCTGCCGCCCCCCGTCGGCGACTACGAGTGTGATTACAACTCGCTCAACCTGCCCGACCGCAACAGCCAGGTTGAGAAGGTAATCGAGCCCGACGCCCTCGGCTACTCGGCTTGGAAGCAGTCGCTCTGGGCCATCAACTACTGGGCGACCATGCATGACATTGGTCAGAACGCCATCGAGCTCGTGGAGGAAGACAAGCTGTCTCAGGTGGGCGAGCCGGGCAACACCGTCATTGGGCAGTTCCAAGGCCCCGTCGAGGGTGAGCTCGTGTTCGGCAAGACGGGCACTTACCTCGGCGGCGTGTCCCTCGAAGGCTTTCAAGGCCTGATGATGTTGGATGAGCTGTACAACAAGGCCATCTTCATCACCGACACCCTGATGACCACCGATGGTTCGTCCCTGTCTGGCTTCGCGACACCGGAAGAGGCCGTCAACTACGACTACAACTCACCCCTGCGCTGGTGGCCCGCGTCGGTGGCCGTCACCGAAGAAGACATGGCCGCGAACGCCAGCGAGGCGCTCAAGTACTTCCCGAAGCCGACCGCGTTCAGCATCGCCTCGGGCGAGAGCCGCCTTCAGGACTTCTCGGGAATCCTGGGTGGTTTTGCCGCCTTCTTCGCGATGACCGACCCGGGCAACGCGGAGCTCGGCGGCTCGCTGCAGTTCCGCGCCACGTGGGATGGCAGCCCCTGGCCGGCGGACGATCCCGCGGTCCTCGGTGAAGACACTCCCCACGACAGGGCCCTTGGCATCTTGAAGATCGCCCTCGTCAACCTGGACCGCTTGCACTTCGACGCGTCCTATCAAGTGTTGACCGACACGGCCACACCTGCCTCGGGTCAGAAGGGCACGCGGGTCGACACCTACAGCACCGCGCAAGCCATCGTCTCTCTGCGCACCGCCCTGCGCGCGCTCAACTCGTCGTTGTCCCTGTACGGCAACGACACGCCCGACCAGCTCGGCGCGCCGAACCCGCTCGACGCTTCGTCCCTCGCGGGCGCGCCCTTCTCCGGTTCCGTCGAGAGCCGCATGGTCGACCTCGTGCGCGCGGAAGCGGCCTTCATCATCAGCAAGCTGCTCGGCTCCGATGGCCTCGCGGTCAACGGCTTCGACCTTGCCACCGGGCAGGCGGATCCGTCGGCGACCACGCTGGCCTCGCAAGCCGCGGTGATCCGCGCGCTGCTCGAAGCCTACCTCGTCACGAGCGACGAACAATACCGCCAAGCCAGCCTCGCGGCGTTCGAGGCCCTCGAGGCCAACTTCTGGATGGCAGACATGCGGGCCTACCGGACCACGATGGGCGACGACAACCACCTCGAGTACACGCCCAAGAACTTTGGCATCCTGAATGGCGCGCTGCGACAATATTGGAAGCTCGTCGGCATCCAACCGGGCTTCGAGAGTCAGGCCGCAGAGCTCTTGAGCCACGTCGAGCGCACGTTCAAGCTGGTGGCCAATGGCTGGGATGACAAGAACGGCAACTCGTTGGTCGACCCCGGAGAGTGCCTGGGTGCCAGTCTGCAGATGGGGGAGCGCGCCCTGACCGGCGAGCTCTCGCGCATCCAAGACGCGGGCGATCGTGACCGCGATTGCGTGCCCGACATCGCCACCGCGGGGCTGCCCTCGGCCCTCGCGGGCAAGTTCACCCTGGACAGAAAATAGCACCCTAACCTTGGACAACCGCGGCCCAAAACGCCTACGTTTCCCGCAATAATAGCGCGTTTGCTCGTGTGCTCTGGCCTTGCGCAGAGGAAGAACCGATGACAATCTCTGTGGCACTATGAAGCGACTCGGCACCTGGATCTTTCGCGGTTTTGGCGCAGCGAGCCTGGGCGTGACCATCACGCTCGGCGCGGTGAGCTGCGGGAGCACGGACGAAACCACGCCAGGGGCCAGTGTGCCAGCGGTCTTCCACACCACGGTCTCCACGAACATCGCTATCGCCCTCGACGACAAGACCGTTTGGGTGACGAACCCGGACGCCGACTCGGTCTCCGTCATCGACGCCTCGACGCGCGCCATCCAGACCGAAATCCTGCTCAATGGCGCCCACCCCAGCGTGGACGGCAAAGGCAACTACCACCCTGCCGTCACGCCCCGCGCCCTCGCCCTCTACGACGACGGCAAGAAGGTCTATGTCGCAGGGCAAACCTCCAACTCGCTCTACGTCATCGACGGCGCCAGCCGCACAGTGGTCAGCACCATCCCGCTGTTCGCCGAGCCCACCTCGGTGGTGGTCGCGCCCGACGGCAGCGCCGTCTACGTCGCATGTCAGATGGCGGCGAAGATCGTCAAGGTCGACCCCACGACGGACACCGTGCTCGCCAGCCTCGACGTTTCCGAAAAGCCCTTTGGTTTGGCGCTCAACGAAGACGGCTCGAAGCTCTTCGCCTCGCACCTGCTGCTCGGCCCGGGGGTGAGCGTCATCGACACCGCCTCGTTCACCTTGACGAACAAGGTGCCGATCGCCGACCAGCCGGTCCCCTCCCCGTTCAAGAAGGTTCTACCCAACGGACCCGCTCGCGGTCTGTACGGCGTCTTCCCTCGACCAGGGACGGGCGAGCTGTGGGTGCCCCACCTGTTGCTCGCGGTCGACACGGCGCAGACCGACCCGGTTGCGTCGCCCGAGACCAACCTCGACTTCGAGTCGACCGTGTTCCCCACCATCTCCACGGTGAACCCCGGCGGCACGGCCGAAGGACGCAGGCTTCTATTCAAGCCGCTATCCGAGGTGGGCGCCCAAGGCGCCTTCACCGACGTGGTCTCCGGCCCCCGCGCGGTAGCCTTTACGCCCGATGGCAAGCTCGCCTTCTTGGCCCTGTCCGCCAGCGAAGACGTGCTCGTGTTCGACGCCGAGACGGGCAACAAAGTCCAGCTCATCCGCCCGATTCCCTCGGCCCTGTTGGAGGGCATCGTCGTCAACCACGCGGGCACGAGAGTCTACGTCTCGGGCCGCAACACCCACGACATCACGGTCCTCCAGATCGACGAGACCTCGACGTTCGCGCCCGTGGCGCTCGACGGGACCATCGACACGCTGAGCGCCGACCCCATGCCGGCCGAGATTCGTCTCGGACAACGGCTGTTCAACACGGCAAACTCCGCGAAATATCCCATCACCAAGAACTTCTGGGTAGCCTGCGCTTCTTGCCACGTCGAGGGCGGCTCCGACGCCGTGACCTGGCTGTTCGCCGACGGCCCGCGCGACACGCCAACCAATTTCGGAGGCATGACCGGCACCGGCTTCTTGCTGCGCCAGGCGCGTCGCACCTTGGTCCAGCAATACGACGAGACCATCCAGGTCGAGCAAGGTGGCACCTACCACTACGACGAGCCCAGCCAAAAGGCTGACCTTGACGCCCTCGCGGCCTACGTCAACCACGGCATTCCGCTGCCCCAAAATCCTTACCTTGCAGCAGACGGCGTGCTGAACGAAGCGCAGACGCGCGGCAAGGCCCTCTTCGCGCAGGCCTGTGAGACCTGCCACTACGGCGAGTGGCTGACGGACAGCGGCGAGGGCAACCCGACGCTCGATCTGTCAGGCCCCATCAAGCTGAACGACATCGGCACCTGCGTGACGAAGGGCGACCACAAAGACAAGGCCGCCTTCGATGTCGAGGGGAATCCGCGGACGGCTTGCGACTTCGACACGCCCACCTTGCGCGGCATCTTCGCGAGCGCGCCCTACTTCCACGACGGCAGCGCCGAGACCTTGGAAGATGTCATGGATAGACTTCCGTTTTGTTCCACGTTCACGGACGAGGAGAAGGCGGACCTCGTCGAGTACGTAAAGACCCTGTAACGGTCACGACGACCTGGTGTTGCCAGGCGCCGGCATGTTCGATCGCGTCCTCGATGCTGGGGAGGCGAAGAAGCGAAAAAAAACGAAGGATGCGCCGGGAGGCGGCGAAGGAGCGATATGAGAACGACATTCATGGCTGCGCTTGTGGGAATTGGAGCGGCGGTGATCGTGGGTTGCGGGGGAGCCGACCTGGGCGACTGCCCGCCTGACTCGGACGCCCAGCAGCTAGAGGGCAAGACGGTGCTCGAAACGGAGTGCAATACCTGCCACTCGAAGGCGGGCTCACAGGCCGACTCCGAGGCCTACGGCGAGTACGACTTCAGCAACCTGTCGACCGTCCGAGACGAAGCGGAAGAGATGTACGGTGAGGCGGAGAGCGGCGAGATGCCGCCGAACAAGGGCCTTTCGAGCGAGCAGATCGAGGCGCTGCGCGTTTATCTGGCCTGCGGAGCGACCGCCCAGTAGTCGTAGAGCGAGCGTGGGGAGGAGGGAGGAGCGACGGGAGAGCCCTGTCTTCCGGGCTCCCCCTCCCGCGGAATCGGCGCGCTACTTGGGCGCCTTCATGATCATCTGATCGTCGGACGCGGCCCAATACACGGAGGTGCCGTCGACGACCAAGTTGGCGGGCTTGCCCTGGCAGTCGGCGATCAAGGTCTCGGCGCCACCGTCTTTGGGCACCTTGTGGATGGTGCCTGCCTTTTCGTTCGCCCAGTAGACGTTGTTCGCGTCGACGACGATGCCACTTACGCCGGGCTCGTCGACGAAGAGCTCGACCACGTTGTTGCCATCGGTCTTGTCGGCGCGCTGGATCTTGCCGTCGTCGAAGCTCGTCCAGAAGATGTAGGCGTCATCGACGTCGACACCCCAGGCCTGGGCCTGCGCCGAGGCGAGGACGGTCTCCCCGGTGCCGTCGTAGTTCGCCTTCCTGACCTCGCCCACGTTGGGAGTCAGCCCGCGGTTGGCCCAATACACGAAGGACTCATCCTTGACGACGACGTTGGAGAGGATGTTGGCAGACAACATCAGATAGCAATTCTGACCGTCGATATCGCAGCGCCAGATGTCGTCGGGCTCGGTGGAGTACCAGATGAAGCTGTCGTCCACCGTAATGTGGCGCGCCGGAAAGGCGCCCTGGCGGCTGGGCTGGATGGCTTCCACCGTTCCGCCGCCGATGGGGACCTTCTGGGGGACGCCCTCCTGGTAATACTCGGCCCAATAGACATTGGTTTTGTCGACGGCGATGCCCCACGGTTTGGTGCGGCCCGTAGCAAGCTCTACCATGTTCGAGCCGTCGGACTTGCTGGCCTGCATGACCTGACCGCTGTCCCGATTCGTCCAGTAGACGTTGCTGTCGTCGACCTTCAAATCGTAGGGAAACGAGCCGACTTCGAGCTCGACCACCGTCTCGCAGCCGAGGCACACGCAGCTGTTTCCACCCGTGCCGCTCGTCGAGGTGCTCGTCGCGGCGCCACC
>CAYLJT010000327.1:0-9111 GCA_964383995.1 uncultured Polyangiaceae bacterium | reverse complement strand
GCTTGCAGTCCCCCGGCGAGGTCGGTGGTGCCCGAAGCGACGAGCTTTTGAATCTCGGTTTTGGCCTCCTCCCGCGCGTCGTCGTCAATCGCGGTGGCGGGCAACAGCACATCTGCCTTGGAGCCAAAGGCCACCACGCTCAGCCAATCTCCCTCGGCCAGCGCGTCGACCACCAAGAGCGCGGCGGCGCGCGCGGCCTCGATCGGTGCGCCCTGCATCGACCCCGACGTATCCAGCACCAACGTCACGTTGCTGGGCTGTTTCGTGTTGCTCGACGGGGGCTGGGCCCGGAGGCGAACACGGGCTGTCACGACGTTGGTCTGGTCCGCCCGTACATAGCTGTTGGTGAGCGCCCCCTCGGCGCCGACCAGGCTTTGGGATTTGGGGTCTTCGGGTGGCCCGTGTTGGCAGGAGCAGAGCAGGGTGGAAAAGAGCAGCGTTGCGAGGGGCAGACCACGAAGGACCATGGGGTATCTCCTGAGCTCCGCGGGCGTCGGGGAGCCCCGGCGCCTACGTCTCTGAAAAACAAACGATCTGTTTCCCTTGGGCCGGGCGAGCGGCTAGGATGCGCGCCGTATGTCGGTCCCCAATCTCCCGAAGCAAGCGCGCGTGGTCGTCATTGGTGGGGGTGTCATCGGCACGTCCGTGGCCTACCATCTGGCCCACATGGGCTGCAAAGACGTGGTGCTCCTCGAGCGCGACCGCCTGACCTCGGGCACCACCTGGCACGCCGCGGGCCTCATCGTCACCTTCGGCTCCACCTCGGAGACCTCCACAGAAATGCGCAAATACACGCGGGATCTGTGGGCGAAGTTGGAGAGCGAAACGGGCCTCTCCACGGGCTTCAAGCCCGTCGGCTTCATCGAGCTAGCGGCCGACAAAGACCGTTTGGAGGAATACCGTCGGGTGTCTGCCTTCAACCGCCATTGCGGCGTAGACGTCCACGAAATCTCGGCCAACGAAGTGCGCGACCTGTTTCCGCTCGCCCGCACCGACGACATCCTGGCCGGGTTCTACGTCAAGGAAGACGGTCAGGCCAACCCGGTAGACATCACCATGTCGCTCGCCAAGGGCGCGCGCATGCAAGGGGTCACCATCCTGGAAGGTGTGCCTGCCACGGGCATCCTCACCAAGCGCGGCGTGGTCACCGGTGTCAAGACACCCCACGGCGATATCCAGGCCGAATACGTGGTCAATTGCACCGGCATTTGGGCGCGTCAGCTCGCCAAAAAGGCGGGGGTCAACGTGCCCCTCCAGGCCGCCGAGCACTACTACCTCATCACCGACAAAATTCCAGGTCTGACCGGCTCGGTGCCCGTCATCGAGGATCCCGGCTCGTACGGCTATTTTCGCGAAGAAGTGGGCGGCCTGATGATCGGGCTGTTCGAGCCGATCTGCGCGCCTTGGAACGTCGGGGGCATCCCGGAAGACTTCTCGTTTGGGGAGATTACGCCCGACTGGGAGCGCATGGGTCCCTACGTCGAGCGCGCGATGCGGCGGGTGCCCGCATCGCTGGAAACGGGCGTACGCAAGTTCTTTTGCGGGCCCGAGAGCTTCACGCCCGATCTCTTGCCCGTGGTCGGTGAGGCCCCCGAGCTGAAGAACTTCTTCGTGGCCGCCGGGCTCAACTCGATTGGCATTCTGACCGGTGGCGGTCTTGGCAGGGTGCTCGCCCATTGGATCTTGAACGGCCGCCCCGACGTGGACGTGACCGGCTTCAACATCGACCGTCTCCACACCTACCAGGCCAACCCGGAATACCGCCGCACCCGCACGGTGGAGTCGCTGGGCATGGTCTACCAATGCCACTATCCAACGCGCTCGATGCTCACCGCCCGGGACGCCAAGCGCTCGCCGATCCACGAACGGTTGGCTGCCAAAGGCGCCTATTTCAAAGACGTCAGCGGTTGGGAAGGTCCCGATTGGTACGCCCCGGCGGGCGTGTCCCCCGACCCGGGTCCGCTCTCCTGGGGACGGCAAGCCTGGTTTCCCTACTGGGAGGCCGAACACCGCGCCACGCGCGAGGGAGTCATTCTCATGGACATGTCGTTCATGTCCAAGTTTTGGGTGCAGGGTCGCGACGCTGGCAAGATCCTGAACTACCTTTCCGCCAACCAAGTGGACGGCGCCGCGGGTCAGATCACCTACACCCAGTGGCTCAACGAAGGCGGCACCTTGGAGGCCGATCTGACCGTCACCAAGCTCGACGACGAGCTGTTTTGGGTGGTCGCCTCGGACACCGCCCTGGGCCATGTCAAGACCTGGATGAAGCGTCACATCCCCGACGACGCCCACGCCTTCGTGACCGACGTCACGTCCGGCTACGCGCAGATCAACATTCAAGGCCCGCGCTCCCGCGAGCTGATGGCCGCGGTCACCTCGGAAGACATGTCGAACGAAGCCTTCCCGTTTCGCGCCGCCAAGGAGATCGACATCGGTTTTGCGCGAGCGCTGTGCATCCGCATCACCTACCTGGGTGAGCTAGGCTATGAGCTGTACATACCCGCTGAGCAAGCCGTTCATGTGTACGATCGTCTGGTCGCCGCCGGCGAGCCCCTGGGCCTCCGCCACGCGGGGCTCAAGGCGCTAGCTAGTCTGCGCATGGAAAAGGGCTACCGCGACTACGGCCACGACATCGACAACACCGACTCGGTGTTGGAGGCGGGTCTAGGTTTCGCGGTGGACCTCAAGAAGCCAGGAGGCTTTTTAGGGCGTGAAGCGGTGCTCGCCAAGAAGGCCGAAGGCCCGCTAAAGCGGCGCATCGTCCAGGTCCTGGTCAAAGACCCCGAGCCCTTGATGTTCCACGCCGAAATCGTGTGGCGAAACGGCAAGGCCGTGGGCTACATCCGCGCCGCAGCCTACGGCTTTAGCCTGGGCGGCGCGGTGGGTCTTGCCATGGTCGAAGCGGGTGAGCCCATCGATCAAGCTTACCTCGACGCAGGCGCCTGGGAGGTCGACATCGCCGGCACGCGGTATCCGGCGGTCGCCTCGCTGAAACCGTTCTACGACCCGACGGCGGCGCGCATCAAGGTTTGAGAGGCTTGTGCGCCTTCCGGGAGAGCTCGTCATGGTGCCCGTACTACGCTCGCGCGGTGGCGCGTTGCTCGTGGTCTTCTTCGTCTCGGCGTGTGGCGGTCAAGCCGTCGTCGAGTCCACCCCGCCCGAGAACAACGCCCATTCGAGCTGCGACGGCCTGCGCGACAACTGCGGCGCTTCGGCGGACGACGACTGTTGTGCGAGCCCGGTCGTGGCGGGTGGCGAGTTCTTCCGCGGGTACGATGGCGTGACACCTGGGCACATGAGCCAGGCGTTTCCTGCCATCGTCACGGATTTTCGTTTGGATACCTACCAGGTCACCGTCGGGAGATTCCGAAACTTCGTTCGCGCCTACGACGCCTGGAGGGAAGCCGGCAATCCACGGCCTGGTGCCGGTGCCCATCCGCTTGTTGCTGGTAGCGGCTGGGACCCGGCGTGGGATGGAGAGCTTGAAAGCGACGCACAGGCGTTGTCGGAAGCGTTGAACTGCAACTCTCAATATTCCACTTGGTCGGATGAGCCTCAGGACCGAGAGACATCGCCGATCAACTGCCCAACGTGGTTCGAGGCATTCGCCTTCTGCCTCTGGGACGGTGGTCGGCTCGCAACCGAGGCCGAGGCGAACTACGCGGCGTCGGGCGGCAGCGAGCAGCGAGTTTATCCCTGGGGCGCAGACGTGCCTGGCGCCGACACGAAATACGCGATCTATGGCTGCTACTTCAACGGCGGAGGTCCAACGTTGTGCTCCGGGCGCGCAAACATCGCTCCCGTGGGCTCCGCTCCAGCCGGAATTGGCAAGTACGGACAGGCCGACCTCGTGGGAAACCTTAGCTCATGGATCTTGGACTGGTACGCCGACTACATGGTTCCTTGCGACAATTGCGCTCAGATTGCCAGCGAAACGGGCCCATACCATACGGGGCGCATCCTGCGGGGCGGTGGGTTTCTTTACCCCAACGTCGCGCTCTCCGCCGAGCGCACGGGCATCGACGATTCGGGCGCCGCTTACGGTGGTTGGACGCCCGCGTATCGGGACTACGATACCGGAATGAGGTGCGCTAGGGCGGCAAGGTAGGGCATCTGGCCGGCGGTTCTCCGTCGCGTCAAGGCTTTTTAACCGCCGCGCCGTCGCTCAGCACAAGCACCCGCTCCGCGACGCCTTCGGGTGTCGTCAACGACTCCAAAACATAGAGATCAGTCCCGCGGGAGGCTAGCTCGTAGTGGGCTTGTTTAGGCTCACATGTCTCGGACAAGGGCAAGGCGGCGAAGGCGCCCTGTTTGTCCATGCGAAACAATACGCGCGCGTGCGCTTCTTGCGAGGAGCCGGGCGTTCTTCCTAGCGCGTAGAGGGCTCCGTCGGAGGTCGCGGCGACGGCCTCTGCGAGCTGGTAGCCAGGTGCTGGTGAGGGGACCTCGGTCAAGGTGCTGCCATCCCATCGGGACAGGCTTAGCCCTTGAAAATCCGACGTGCGCGCGGGGGCGATGCGCGCGCCCACGAGCACGCGGTCGGGGCCGGATCCGGCGATGGCGTCGGGCCAGGCGCGTTGGCCTGCGGCGTGAGGGATCGGGAGGATTCGGCTCGCGGCGCCGTCGGGGGACCAGAGCTCCAGGATGCCCAGGTGCGGCTCGCTTGCCCTCGGCTCCACACCCGTTACGAACAGGTGACCGCTGGGGAAGGCGAGCGAGGCGATGGGCTCGTTGCGCACTTGCTCGGGGTCGGGTCCTGTGCCCATTGGCGCAAAAACCGGCCAATTTTTGGCCTTTCCTTCGAGGCGCCAAACGGCCGCCGTCCAGTTCTCGGGTCCCTCCAGGACATGGACAAGGCCCCAGGTGTCCGTCCCGCGTTGGTAGACCCCTATCGGTTGCAGCTCGTCGCGTGTCTTCTCCTGAAGACGCCAGGTCGACCCCTGAAACTTGTACAGACCCCAGGTGGTTCCCTCGCTGTCCTCGGCGGCCACGTAGGCGTAGAGATGCTTGGGTAGCTCGCCAAAGATGTCTATCACACGGCTGTTCTTCGGGAGGCCTGCCGCGAGGTCCGGGCGGTCCACTGCGCCTTCTGGGGTCAGGCTGGCCAGAGTGCTTCCTTTGCGCCAGAGCAGGGTCGAGCCTACCGATACCAGATGGGAAGGTTTACCGCCCGTCGCTTCGGCGATGACGCGCAGGGAGCCCGGCAGGCGAGGCAAGGTGAGGCGCGGACAGGCGGACGTGGGCGGCGCTTGCGCGCTCGACGGAGCGGGTGGCGGGGCGGGCGTCGTTGTCGCCGAGGGCGCGGCCGAGGGCGCGCTCGGGGGTAGGTCGGCAGCGTTGGGCGTGGGCGACGGCGCGCAGCCGAGCAACACGAGCGACAGCCCCAACGAGGTAGGTCGGAACACGGCGGGAGGATCCACCGGCCGCCTGCGGGCTGCAAGCCCCTATCCTGTTGCACGAGGCTTGGCTTGAACGTACTCTTCCGCCCGACCATGTTTCTTTCCCGAAGCGTCACGGGCCTGATCGTCAACACCTCGGGATGCACGTTGCGCCTCACCCGGCACGAGCACGCCCACGGCAGCTTCGACGAAGAGCCGCCGGCGGTCATCAAGCCGGGTCAAACGGGGAAGTTCGTCACCAGCACCGCGGGGCTCTTCACGGGCACCGAGGGCTTCATCCTCTACGACGTGGAGGGCGCCGAGGCCGTGTTCGAGGTCGCCTGGGACAACCCGTTCGTGGGCGACAATGTGTTTTCTCAAACCTTCCGCCCGCCGCCCGATGTCCAGCCTTCACCCGCAGGCATCTACAAAAACCAGAAACCCACCGGCGACGATCTGGAAGACGCCGACGATCCGGTGGTCACCTACACGTTGACCATCGATCCACCGCCCAAGGCAGACGCCGCCGACGGGGGCAGCGGCAACGCGCCCACGGCGGACACACCACCTCCCGATCCCGACGCGCCGCAGGCCGTCAATGCGACGCCCGGCGCCGACAACAAGGCTTCGGGGGTCGGCGTCTTGACGCCGCCGCGGCTGTGCATCGCGCTCAACTCCGTGAAGCCCGACGATAGCGGCAAGGACACGAGCCTCGATGGCATCCTGGCGGTGATGGCCAAACGGCTGGAAGGCGGGCTCGATGTCGTCTGGAAGAAGGGCGGTGAAGCCGGCCTCTGGGACACCACCAAGTGGAAAGACACGGACGCCGACGAGCGCTGGGCGCGAGCGATCACCGAGGTCTTGTTGGGCATGCCCTACCAGGGCGCGGCGGCCAGCTATGGCATGTTCGGACCGGACAAAGACACGCTGTTCTACGGGCCCTTCGGTGACACCAGCAAAGAACCGATCGCGCCGATCGGCGCGGCTTGTCAGCACTACTCCACCTACGGCGTCTTGTCGCGCGGGTTCACGCTTTCCGATGTCCTCAATCAAGGCTTCTCCTGCAGCGACCCCTCGGGGACCAAGGTCATCGAGAAGGGCAAGTGGTTCACCGACACCGAAAAGAAGAAGATCCCGAAGGCCATCGAGGTGGGGCTCGGCCCCGGCAGCCTGTACGTGTTCAACCCCGCGCCGGACTCGGGCAAGCAACGGCAAGGTTCGCACATTGCCTTCGTTTTGCGGGTCGACAAAGACCAGAAGCTGGCTCAGTTCTTCGACACCGGGGGTCTGTCCATGCCTGAACGGGTGCAGGGTCCCGTGCCGAAGATCATGGAAGATTTCAAGTCCAAGGGCTCGTACGACGAGCCCTGGTGGGACGCGGTCACCACCGACTATTACATCGGCATGGGCGTCGTAAAGCAACCCGCCGATCTGGAAGGTGCCATCAAGCGCCTCAAGACCACGCGTACCATCGGGCTCGCGCGCCTCGTCATCACCGCCCGCGACGCCAAGTTCGCCAGCGTCATCGATCTCAAGGCCCCTCCGCCCGAGCTCGTGTACGTCAGCCGGTTGCTGCGCATGTACGGTGACGACGCCGACAAGAACTTCACCTACGCGCGTTATTATTGGTCGCTCCGCGATCTACCCAAGACGCAGGAGCTCCAGGCCTATTGGGTCATCTATGCGCCGCGCGATGTCTTCGTCGATTCCAAAGCCTCCGCCGCGGCCAAGGCAAAGGCCAAATCGGCGACGGCGATGCTCAACGCGCCGCGCAGCCAAAAGGTCGACGACTTCGGCGTGCCCCTGCATCGCGCGCGGGTCGTGGTGCTCACCTCGCTGTCCGACGGCTCGGCCAAACAGGTGCAGCGGCTCTACACCAAGGCCGAGAACAACAAGCCGGGCGACAAGGGCGACGCCAAGTCCAAAGAGCTGTACGAGCCGGCCGAGGCGTTTCCCGTCAACCTTGCCAAGCTGGTCGACGCGATGGCCCCCAGCCAAAGCTATTTTTCGGGCTCCACGGCGCCCAAGCTGCCACCCCTGTTCGAAGACTACGCGGGGCAGGGGAGCGCCGCCGCGGTGAGCGTCTGAGCGGAGGCCCCGTGTCCGAGACGCTTCCCGATCCGATGGTTCGTGGGCTCGCCCTCTCCCGCTGGGTAGCGGTCGAGGCGGCCCTCGCCGAGGGCCTCTCGCTCTCCGTGGCGCTGGCTGAAATTGGCTGGAGTCCGGGGCGTTTTCGCGCGGCGGCCACGGGCTGGAAGCTCCGCATGGTGGACGACGCCGCGCTGCTGCCGAGCTACGAAGCGCACCTGGCCGCGGCGCAAGATCGGTTGACGCGGCCGGTTCTTCCCATCGACTCCGATCTGAGCGGTTGGGTAGGTTTCTTGAAGGCCTACGAGGCCGCTTCCGACGCGGGCGCCTGGCTGACGAGCTTGGGCCTGCGCGCGGCCGACCTCGCGCGGCTTTCGCGCCGTTGGAAGGCGCGGCTGGCGGCGAACGGGGAGCTAGCCAAAGAGGCCGAAAAGCTTGCCAAGAAGAGCCCACCGCCGGCCCTGCCTGCGCTCCAGATCGGTCGTCATGCCCTGGCTCCAGCGGCGGTCGACGCCGAGACCGAAGCGGCCCCGGAGGCCCTCGGTTGGGACCTCTGGCGTTGGGCGTCGGTGCAGGCCGAGCTGCGCGTCTTTACCGCGCATCGCGGGGCGGTGCTTTCGCGCCACGACCTGGACGAGCCGTCGTACAGCGCGCTCGAGGCTGGTTTTGTGGCGGTTTTGGCGCAAGACGCCCAGCTCCGCGCGGACTACGCGCGCCTCTTCGGTCATGCGGAGCGTCGCCTGCGTGCCTTCGCCGACGGGCCTCCGCCTTCCCGTCGCGCGCCGCGCTCGAAGCGCCTCCCTCCCGTTGTGGAAGATCCCCCGGCGCCGGCGGCCAGCCCTTCACCGTCGCGCGATCTGCGGGAAACGGCCCAGCTCGATCAGGTCCTGCTCCGCGCGGCCTTACCGTTTGCGCAGGCGTCGTCGGCGTCGGCGCCGCGCGTCCACTACATCCGCACGCGCTCGGCGCTCTCCGGTCAGACCGGCGATCTGCCCAAGCTCGCGGCGCGTCCGACCTTGCCATTCTCCGCGCCCAACAAGTTGGCGACCACCGCTCCTACGGTCGATGTGCCCAGGGAGGCTTTGCCCTTCGCCAAGCCAAAGAGCAAGCTCGCGAAGACCAACATGGCGTTGAACGTGCCTCGCCACCTGTTCACGCAGACGTCCGAGACAAAACCACCCGCGCCAACGCCAGCACCGTCCACGCCGCCCCCGCCGCGGGCTTCGCTGGCGCCTGCAGCTCCCGCATCCACGGCACCTCCGCCGCGGGCCTCGACGCCCCCCGAAGCAGCTCTGCCCATGCCGCTCCTCAGGCACGCCTCGCTCCACGCCGAGCTCGCGTTGTTCCCCCAAAAGCGCGCGGAGGTGCTCGTCCGCTACCGCGTGGATGAAGACGAGCTATCGCGCGCCGATCGCTATTTTCGCGAGCGATTCGCGCAGGAACCGGAGCTCTACCGGGCTTGGCACAACGGCTACACCACGTACGCCGCGTGGCTCCGCGGCGGGGGCTAGCGCGACGGCTCAGCTCCCGTGGACCTCGACCAGCTTGCCTTGGGTCGCGCCGTCGAGCTCACCCGTCGGAGCAAGCTCGTGGTCCTGTTGGAAATTGGCAAGGGCTTTCGTAAGCTCGGGGGTCACTTCGG
>CAYLJT010000326.1:0-9136 GCA_964383995.1 uncultured Polyangiaceae bacterium | reverse complement strand
TCATGGCCTATATGAAGCGCAAATATAACCTCGCCATCGGCGAGCAGACGGCCGAGCGCATCAAGATCACCATCGGCAACGCCTATCCGCTGGAGCAGCAGCTCTCGATGGAAGTGAAGGGGCGCGATCTCGTGGCGGGGGTGCCCAAGACCGTGATCGTCAACTCCGACGAAATCCGCGAGTCCCTCGCCGAGCCGCTCAACGCCATCGTCGAGGCCGTGTTGATCGCGTTGGAGCGCACGCCCCCGGAGCTCGCCGCGGACATCGTCGACAAAGGCATCGTGCTGACGGGCGGCGGCGCGTTGCTGCAGAACCTCGACGTACTTCTGCGCGAGGAAACGGGCCTCCCGGTGATGGTCTGCGATGATCCGATCAGCGCCGTGGTGCTCGGCTCGGGCAAGGCCCTCGATCACCTGGAGCTGCTAAAAGAAGTGACCATCGCCTGAAATCGCGCCAAAAGAGCGGATGACCTCGTGATTTTGAGCGCGAGCGGAGAGCGACCGTGAACTTTAAGCGCTACCGCGACATCATCATCGTGCTTCTCGCCCTCGCGGTGCCGTTCTGGTTTCTGCGCGCGAGCATGAAGGATCCGACGGAGGTGAGCGGGCCCGACAAGGTCGTGGTGCGCATCGCGGCGCCGATCCAAGGGGTGGCATCGACGTTCGCGCGTGGCCTCTCGGACGTGTGGGGCGACTACGTTTACTTGGTCGACGTGAAAGAGGACAACGCGCGCCTCGCCTCGGACAACGCGCGCCTCGGTGATCGGGTGCGCCAGCTCGAGACCTTGGAGCAAGAGAACGCACGCCTGCGGAGATTGTTGGAGCTCAAAGGAAGCGTGCGGGCGGACACCGTGAGCGCGCAGGTGATCGGCAAGAACACGAACGAGTTCTTTCGCGTCGTGCGCGTGACGCTCGATCGCGAATTGGGCGAAATTGGGCCGAATTTGCCGGTGATTTCGCCCGACGGCGTGGTCGGCACCACGCTGAAGGGCGCGGGCGACACGGTGGACGTGCGGCTCGCGGTCGACGCGGGCAGCGGCGTCGACGTGGTGGTTCAACGCACGGGCGCGCGCGGCTTCGCGCGGGGTACGGGCAACGATCGCAGCTACGAGCTCAACGTCGAGTACGCCGAGCGCACCGACGAGGTCGATGTGGGCGATCTGCTGGTGACGAGCGGCGTCGGCCGCCGCTTTCCGAAGGGCATCCCCGTGGGTCGCGTGACCGAGGTGGTGCGCCGCGACTTCGGCATCTACCAACGCGTGAAGGCCGCACCGGCCGTGGATTTCTCGCGGCTCGAAGAGGTCTTGATCGTGACGACGCCGCCCCCGGAGGAGGCCACGCCGCGTTGAGCCATGCGTAACTCGGCCTTCCTCGCCCTGGGCGTCGCGTTGCTCGTGCTGCAGTCATCGCTGTTTCGCGTGGTGAGCTTCATCGACGTGCCCGGGATCACGCCGAGCCTATTATTGCCGCTCATCGTGTTCATGGGCGTCCACGAATATTCCATCTCCCGGGGAGCGGCCCTCGCGTTCCTTTTGGGCTATCTGCTCGATGTGTTTGCGGGCGCGCCCGTCGGGCTCTTCACGTTCATCACCGTCGCCACGTTCGTCACGTCGCGCGCGGCGGGCGTGCGCTTGTCGGCTCAGACGCTGGTGACGAAGATCGCGTTGGCCTTCGCCTTCGCGCTGGTCCAGGGCGTCTTGATCGTGGTGCTCACGGCGATTTTCGGCGGCGATCCCTCGCGCCCGCGGGCCCTCGCGGCGCTCGTGGCACCGCATGCGATTTCCACCGCGCTGATCGCGCCCATCATCTTCCGATTCGCCGATCGCATTCATCAGGCGACGATCGTTGCGCCGCGACCGGGGGAGGGGACGGCCCGATGAGCCTTCTGGTTCAGCGCTCGGACGTCAGCGAGTTTCGCAAGCGCTTCCGCTGGGTTGGCCTTGGCATGGCCGTCGTGTTTTTGATTTTGGCGGGGCGCCTGTTCCAACTGCAGGTCATCGAGGCCGACGAAAACCGCGCGATCGCGCGAGAGAACATCGTTCGACGTGTCACCTTGGCGACCACGCGCGGCATCATCCGCGATCGTCGAGGCGAGGTGCTCGCGGCGAGCCGACCTTCGTACAACGTGTACGTCGTGCCCGCGCGCGTCGATCTGCAAGCGACGTGGCCGCGGCTCTCCGAGTACTTGGGCTTGGGGGTCGAAGAGCAGGCCCGCCTCGAGAGCAAAATCACCTCGCTGCGGGCCGAGGACAACGCCCGTCGCGATCAGCAAATCTTGCTGAAAGAGGACGTTTCGCGCGACGCCGTGGCGCGCATCGCGACCCACGCGGCGGATCTCGGCGGCGTCGAGCTGGTGCCGACGCCCGTGCGCTACTACCCGTCGGGGGAGATCGGCGCGCACGTGCTCGGCTACATGGCCGAAGTGGACGCGGAGAAGCTCGCGGAGCTGCGATCGATTGGCTACATGGAGGGCGATCGTCTGGGCGCCACGGGCATCGAGCGCGCGTGGGAGAGCTATCTGCGCGGCACACGTGGTTGGGAGAAGGTGCTCGTCGACGCGAAAGGACGGCGGCGCCCCACCAGCAACGAGATCATCGAGGAGCCTACGCGAGCGGATCCGATACCCGGCCGCGATCTTCGGTTGACCCTCGATGCCGACATTCAAAAGGCCATCGACAAGGCCATGCGCGGTGAGCTCGCAGGCGGCGTGGCGGTGGTCGACGTGCGAACGGGCCGCATCTTGGGCCTCTATTCCAAGCCAAGCTACGACCCAAACGCGCTTTCGGGCGGCTCGGGGAAGCAGGTGATTCGCGACGCGTTTCGCCGCTTGTTCTCCGATCCGCTCAAGCCCGCCCTCGACAAGACGCTGTCGGGCGCCTACCCGCCGGGCTCCACGTTCAAGCCATTTACGGCCCTCGCTGCGCTCGAAAAAGGGCTCATCGACCCGCGCATCTCGACCCAGTGCCGGGGGGGGCTCACCTTCGGAAAGCGCACGTTTCGCTGCACCCACGTGCACGGCATCGTGGACTTGCACAAGGCGATCGCCGAGTCGTGCAACGTCTACTTTTTTCGGCTCGCGTCCGAGTACGGCGTCGGCATGGACGTCATCGCCGAGATGGGACAAAGGTTCGGATTCGGCCAGAAAACCGGCATCGGCGTGAACGCGGAGGCGAGCGGACGCATGCCGACGCGAGCCTGGATGACGCTGCGCAACAAGGGTCAATACCGCTTGGGCTACGGCCTCAACGCGGCCATCGGACAGGGTGCGACGACGGTGACCGTGCTGCAGCTCGCCCTCGCGTACGCGACGCTGGCGAACGGCGGGACCTTGTATCAGCCTCAGATCGTGCGCGCCGTCGAGACCAGCTCGGGGACCGTGGTGCAAGAGTTCTCACCGCGGGTTCGCAGGCAGGTCGACGTGCGGCCCGAGAACCTGGCGTTCGTGGATCGGGCGCTCGCCGCGGGCACCGCGGAGGTGACCGGCACGGCCTACAAGGCGCGTATCGAGGGCGTGGAGCTGGCCGGAAAGACGGGCACCGCGCAGGTGTCGCACAAGCTCACGCGCGGCATCGAGGCCGAGAAGGTCTGGTACTTCAACCGCGAGCACGCGTGGTTTGCAGGCTTTTCGCCCACCAAATCGCCCGAGGTCGCGATCGTCGTGCTCGTCGAGCACGGCGGCGCCGGCGGCAAGCACGCCGCCCCGGTGGCCTTCGAGGTGATTCGCGCCTACCAGGAGCTCCGCGCGAAGGAGGCCGAGTCCGCACGCTCCGCCACGCCGCGGGCCGCGTCAGGGAAGGGGAAAACGCCTTGAGAGCCGGCCTGACCGAGGAGCGCGACCACTTCGATTGGCCCTTGTTCATCGCGGTCGCGATGGTGGCCGTGCTCGGCGTGGTGAACCTCTATAGCGCGACGAGCGTGTATTCGGGCTCGCGCGCCGAGCTGTACATCAGCCAGGTGTACATGCTGGTGATCGGCGGCATCCTCGGGGGTCTGATGGTGGCGGTGGATTACCGGCATTTCGAGCGTTTGGGCTACGTCGTGTACACGGGCGGCGTCTTCGCGCTGGTGCTCGTAGCGGTGCTCGCGCGCGACGTGCGCGGGGCCGCGCGCTGGATCGATTTCGGACCGTTTCGCTTTCAGCCGAGCGAGTTCATGAAGGTCTGTCTCGTCATCGCGCTCGCCAAGTTCCTGCACGACGATCCCAAGAACGAGGGCCGAACCTTGAAGGATTTGGCCATCCCTGCGGCCCTCACCTCGGTGCCGGCGCTGCTCGTGCTTCGTCAGCCGGACCTCGGCACCGCGACGATCCTGACCCTGGTGTTCGTCACGGTCGCGCTGATCACGCGCATCCACGTCAAGAGCTTGCTGGCGGTCGTGGCTGCCGTCGGCGTGGCGATCCCGATCGTGTGGGACTACGTGCTGCTCGACTACCAAAGGGCGCGCGTCGAGGTGTTCCTGAACCCGGAAGCGGATCTCTTGCACACCGGGTGGCACGCGCACCACTCGCGCGTGGCCATCGGCGACGGAGGCTTCTTGGGCGCGGGTTTCATGCGCGGGACGCAGAACCAGTTTCTATTTTTGCCGGATCAACACTCCGATTTTCCGTTCGCGGTGTTCGCCGAAGAGTGGGGCTTTTTGGGCGGGCTCTTGCTCCTCGGGCTCTACGCGTTCATCTCGCTTTGGGGCCTGCGCATCGCGTCCCAAGCGCGCGATCGATTCGGTGCGATCTTGTCTGTCGGTGCGAGCGCCATCGTGTTTTGGCATGCCGTCTTCAACATCGGCATGGCAAGCGGCGTGTTGCCCGTGGTCGGCGTGACATTGCCGCTTTTTTCGCACGGAGGATCGAGCGTGACCACGGTGCTCTTGGCGGTCGCGCTGATGTTCAACGTGTCGATCCGCCGCCACGCGGGCATCTCGGGCGAAGGCCGGCTGTAGCTCGCTCGGCCTACGATTTCCGCGCTAGGGGCAGCCCGCCGGCTCGGTCCCCGGATAGGCCGTGACCGCGCAGTTGGTGAGGGCCGCGTTCACCGTGTCGCAGGTCTTCTGTGACTTCAAATAGTCGATGCAGCCCGTGACACTGCCTTCGTCGTACTCCATGCACGCGATCGCGAACTGCGAGCGCAGAAAATCGGGGCAGAGACGCACGGTTCCAGAGCACTGGATGGCTTGGAGCTTGTCTTGGTGAGCCTTCGTAAGGCGCGTGCACGCGGTATCTTCGCTGACGTGCGTGCCATTCGCGGGGGGGTGGTACTTCCCGTCGCCCGTCGTGCTGCCCCCTTCGCCGTCGTCGGCGTCGTCGGTCGACGAGCTGCCACAGCCAAAGGAACAGCAGACGACCATTGCAAAGACAAAAGACGAAGCGCGCATGGTAGCGAAGCGAATACCAAAGATCGCCGCGCTCCCCAAGGGTCTAAGCTCCCCCGTCAGCGCGCGGCGCCCCGCGAGGCTCACCATGGACTCTGAGAACAATCCCTTCGAAACGCTGCGTTCTTGCCATCGGAGGCTCAAAGAGCGGCTCGGCGTGCTCGTGGAGCACGGGGCCAAAGAAGACGTCGTGCAGGTCGCCGACGACGTGCTCGGCTTCCTGGAGCGCTCCGCGCGGCGCCACGAGCGGGACGAAGAAGAGTCGCTTTTTCCGCGTTTGGCCGCGGATCCGGCGCTGGCCTCGGTGCTCGCGACCTTGTCCGAAGAGCACAAGCTCCACGAGGAGCTGTTGACCGATCTCGGGTACGCCGTCGACGCAGGGGACAGCGCCGCCATCCAGAACCTCGCGCGGTCCCTGGCGGCGTCCTACGACAAGCACATCTTGCTCGAAGAATCGGTGCTTTTTCCTCGCGCCGAGGAGCTCTTGGACGAGGCGGCGCTGCTCGAGATGGTGGAGCAGATGGAGGCGCGGCGAGGTCGCGGACGCCCGCGCGAGCCCCAGCCGTGATGATGATTTGACCTCAAACGATCTGCGTCACGGATCGAGCGTGAGGTGGGATCGGGCGAGGGCCAGGGTGCGCGCGTTTTCGGGCACGCGTTCGAGGAAGCTCTGCCGCAGCTCCCTGTCGCGGATGCGCTCGGCGCGCTCGAGCAGGTGGTGCCGCGCCTCGACGAGCGCGCGCTTGAAGTCGTCCATGCGCCCCGCCGCGTGGAGAGCCTCGGCGTAAACGAGGCGCACCGTGGCTTCGCCTTCTTCGATGGCGCCGAGCTCGACCAACAAACAGAACGCCTCGCGCGCAGGCTCGAGGGCTTCGTCGCAGCGACCGGCGGCGAGCAGCGTCTCGGCCAGGGTCGCCAGCGCCAACGCGCGGAACGGAGGGGCCGTGGCCAGCACATCGACGGCGGCGCGGGCTTCGCGCTCGGCCTCTTCGAAGTTGCCACCGCGGCGCAACATCATCGCGACGTAGATGCGCGACGCGCCCTCCATGCGCATGTGGTTCTGATGGCGAAATGCGTCGAGGGCGGCGCGCTCGACGGCGAGGGCCTCGTCGATGCGATCTTGCAGGGCGAGGGCGAGCCCGAGGTTTTGCTTGGCGGCCGCGCTGACGCCGAGCAAATTGAGCCGGTCGGCCTCCGCGAGGGCGTCTTTCAGGGCGCGTTCGGCCTCGGCGTAGGCGCCGATGACGAGGTGGGCGTAGCCGACGCCGACACGCTGGTTGCACGCGCTGCGCAGGTTGCCCGCGCGCTCGAAGCCGTCGAGGGCGGCCTCCTTCAAGCGAAGGAAATCGCCTTGATCTTTCGCGACGAGGGCGCGGCTCGCGCGGGCGGTCGCGACCCAGGCGAGGATCATCGGATCGGGGTGCTCGTGGGCCGCGACGGCTTGATCGATGGCCGCGAGGAAAGCGTCTGCGAGCTCGTACTCGCCCTGCGAAATGAGCACCGGGGCGGTGCGCGAGAGGGCCACGAGGGACGCCTGTTCGGCGTCGGCGTCGGCGGTCGCGCTGGCGAGGAGCTGGGCGATTTCGACCACGCGCTCACGGTGTCCGAGACGGCTCGCGACGAGCACCACCTCGCTCGCCGCGACGTACCAGGGCGGCGTGTGAGGAGGCGCGAGGGCCATCGCGAGCAGGCCTTTTTGCTCGCTCTCGGAGAGCTCGCCGCGCCAGCGATGGGCCTCGGTTTGGAGCAGCAGGAGCAATGCGATGCGCGGGTTGCGGCTCGCGCTGAGGCTCGGCGGAGGCTCGGTGCGGCCGTCGACAGAGACGGGCGTTTCGGGCTCGGTGGCCTGCGTCGCGCGGCTCATGTCGGTGCCCGTCGTTGCGCGTTCGTCGCTGCGCAGGCCTCGCTCGGCGCGTTCGATGACCGCCGCAAAGTCGTTGCCGCCCAGGGCTTGCTCGGCGGCCTGCTGATACCAAGAGACCGCTTTGGCCGGCGCTTCGCCGCGATCGAAATGCTCGGCCAAGGTCATGGCGTCGCCTTCGCCAACGCCTTCGAGCCATTGGCCGGCGAGGCGATGACCGAGCACGCGGTCCGCCGGCGTAAGCGACGCGTAGGCCGCCTCGCGCACCAGACCGTGGCGAAACGACAGCTCGTCTTCCCCGGGAAAACGGCCTTCGCCGTGCCTGGAGAACATCTCGCGATCGAGCAAGCCGCGCATGAGATCGGCGAGGTCGGTGGCGTGCTCGGCGCCGCCAAGGAGGGTGGCGACGCCGCCGTTCCAAAATGTTTGCCCGAATACGCTGGCAGCGCGCAAGACCCTGCGTTCGTCAGGCCCCAAGGCTTCGAGGCGGGCCTGGACCATCGCCAGGACCGTCTCGGGCAGCTCGCCGCCCTTGCCCTCCGCGACCTGACGCATGAGCTCTTCGAGGTAGAACGCGTTGCCATCGGCGCGCTCTACGATCTCGGCGACGCGCTCGGCGGGGACGTCGGGGCCCAACACCGAGCGCACGAGGCGCTCGCTCGCCTTGCGCGTGAGGGGCCCCAAACGAAGCTCTTGAACGCCCCGTTCGGTCCACGCGTCGGGGAAGAGGTCGCGCACCTCGGGGCGCGCGAAGGCGGCCACAAAAAGCGGCTCGTCCTTCAAGTTGCGCAGCGCGGCGTCGATGAAGCGCACGGTCGGCAAGTCGCCCCACTGCATGTCTTCGAGGATCAAGACAACCGGCTGCACGGCGCACTCGGCGGCCAGAAAATCCTCAAACGCGCGGCGCATTTGATCGCCCATCACCATCGCGTCGCGCCGGGCGGCGCGGAGCTGCACGCTGTCCTCGTCGGCGAACGGTGTGCCCACGAGCTCTCCCAAGAACTCCGTCACGCGATCGACCTCGCGGCTCGCGATGTGCCTCGCGACGCGCGCGCGGAGCTTCTTGCGGCGTGATTCGATGGGCTCGCCGTCGAGCAAGCCGGACGCGCGTTTGAGGGCCTGCGCGAGCATGGCGAACGCGGAGCCCGCGCTCATCGGATCGCCGCGCGCGAGCCACACCTCCGCGGGCTCGCCACGGCCGGTGATGCGCCGCAAAAGCTCGTCGCGCAGCCGGGATTTGCCGACGCCCGCAGGTGCCGTCACCAACACCACGCGGGCCACCGGCTCGCTCACCGCCTCCGCGAAGATCGCGTCGAGCATGCCGAGCTCGCGCTCGCGCCCCACACACGGCGTGGGCTTGCCGAGCAGCGTGCGCGGCGCCTCTACGACCTCGCGTTTGCCGCGCAGAACCAGGCCGGTCGCATCGGCGCCGACGTCGAAGGTCGCGCCGAGCAGGCCCGCGGTGACCTCGTCGATCGTGATGACCGCAGCGCGCCTCGATGTCGGCTCGGGCGGCGGCTCGGCGGCCCCTGGCGCGATGCGTCGAAAACCGCCGCGCGGACGCATCCGTGCGTGGAGCATGCGAGCCGCGCGATCGATGGCCTCGCCGAAGGGCAGGCGGCCCGCCACCTCGCCGCGACCCGTGGTGAGCGCGATGGGCGCGTGGGGACGAAGCGTGTGCATGGCGAGCGCGCATTGTGCGGCTTGCGACGCCTGATCGGTCGCGATGCCGGCCCCCGACAGCGTCGCGACGACGGTGCCACCGTAGAGCGCTTCGAGGCGGCCACCGTGCGCCTCGACGACGCCGCGCAGGTCGTCAAGCTCGTGGGTGGGGAGCCCGGGGAGCATCGTGACAGCGGTGGCCGCGTCGTCGGCGGAGAGCGCGCTCGCCATCAGCACGACGCTGATCACC
>CAYLJT010000325.1:0-9151 GCA_964383995.1 uncultured Polyangiaceae bacterium | reverse complement strand
GCCCCGAGCGCGATCTCTCCCGGAGCCCCCTGTTCCAGGTGATGTTCGCCCTGCAAAACACGCCCCTCGCGCCCGTGCGGGTCACAGGCCGGTCGCTCTCGGGCGTGCCCACCGATGCCACCACGGCCAAGTTCGATCTGACCTTGACGCTGGAGGAAGGCGAAGACGGTCTGGTCGGCTATTTCGAATACGTCAGCGATCTGTTCGACGCCTCCACCATCGAGCGCATGGCTCTCCACTTCCGCACCTTGCTCGAAGGCATCGCCGCGGATCCGGGGGCGACCCTCGCCGCGCTGCCGCTTTTGCCGCGCTCCGAAGCGCGGACCGTGCTCGTGGACTGGAACCTGACCTCGAAGGAGTACGCCAAGGAGGCGCGCCTGTTCGACGCGATTGGCGCCCAGGCGGGCGCCCATCCAGGGAAGACCGCCGTGGTGTTCGGCGACGAGCAACTGAGCTACGGGGCCTTGTGGGCGCGCGGGAACCGCTTCGCGCGCCACCTCCAGGCGCTCGGCGTGGGCGAGGGCGTACGGGTAGGTCTCTACGTCGAACGTTCGGCCGAAATGGTCGTCGCGCTGCTCGGCATCTTGCTGGCGGGCGGCAGCTATGTGCCCCTCGACCCAGCCTACCCCAAGGGTCGCATCGAGATGATCCTGGAAGACGCCGGCGCCCCCGTCGTGGTCACCCAGGCCAGCCTCGTGGGCACCATCCAGGTCGGCCGCGCGAAGGTCGTGCAGCTCGACGCCGACCGCGACGAAATCGCCAAGCACAGCGACGCGCCCTTCGCAAGCCCCGCGACAGCGGACACGGTGGCCTACGCCATCTACACGTCCGGCTCTACCGGCAAGCCCAAGGGCGTCTTGGTGCACCACCGCGCGCTGGTCAACTTCCTCACCTCCATGTCCGAGACACCGGGCCTCGGGCCCGACGACCGGCTCTTGGCGGTGACCAGCCTGTCCTTCGATATCGCCGGTTTGGAGCTGTATCTGCCGCTCACCGTGGGCGCCACCGTAGACGTCGCGGACCGCGACACGAGCGCCGACGGCAAGCTGTTGATGGCGCGTCTGGCCGAGACCAAGCCGACCATGCTGCAGGCGACGCCAGCGACCTTCCGTCTGCTCTTGGAGGGCGGTTGGGAAGGGGACCCCAGCCTCACCATTCTGTGCGGCGGCGAGGCCTTCCCACGGCCGCTGGCCGACACCCTGGTCGACAAAGGCAAGGTGGTGTGGAACATGTTCGGTCCCACCGAGACCACCATTTGGTCCACGCTTCAGCGGGTCGAGAAGGGCACGGGCAGTGTGCCCATCGGGCGGCCCATCGCCAACACCGACGTGTACGTGGTGGATCGCGCGTTCAACCCCGCGCCGATCGGCGTCGCCGGTGAGCTTCTGATCGGCGGCGACGGCGTCGCGAAGGGCTACTTCCAGCGCGACGAGCTGACCCGCGAGCGCTTCATCGATCATCCCCTGCGCGAGGCCCTGGCGGCGGTCGGCGGCGAGCCGCGCTCCGAGAAGGTGTACCGCACCGGCGACCTCGTGCGCTGGCTAGCGAGCGGCGCCATCGAGTTCTTGGGTAGGTTGGATCACCAGGTCAAGCTCCGCGGCTACCGCATCGAGCTCGGAGAAATCGAGACCGTGCTCGGCTCCCACCCGGCGGTGCGCGAAGTGGTCGTGGTCGCGCGCGAAGACGTGCCGGGCGACAAGCGCCTCGTGGCTTACGTATCGCTGCTCGAAGGCATGGGGGTTACCATCCCCGAGGCCCGCGCCCACCTGCGCGAGAAGCTCCCCGACTACATGTTGCCGGCCCATTTCGTGGTGCTCCCGGCCTTGCCACGCACTCCGAATGGCAAGATCGATCGCAAGGCCCTACCGGTGCCCGACCATGCCGCGCGCAAGCGGGTCGCCGTGCCTCCGCGCAACGCCGCCGAGCGTCTCGTGCTCTCGCGCTGGAAGGCCGTGTTGCGCGCCGATGAGCTGGGCGTCACCGACGACTTCTTCGAGGTGGGCGGGCACTCGCTTTTGGCAGCCGAGCTGGTGGCAAGGCTGTCGGACGCTTTCCGAATTCCGGTGCCCGTGCGCACGTTGTTCGAGGCCGGTACGGTGGAAGGTGTCGTCAAGGCCATCGAGACGCTCTGGGGAGATCCGGAGGTCGTCGAGACGGTGGCCGAGACGGTCTTGGCGGTCGAAGAAGCCAGCGAAGAAGAGCTCCAAGAGCTTTTGGACGGCGCCGAGGCGCAGAAATAGCCGATGAACCATTACACACCCCTCGACGACAAACGAAAGCCGAACGAACGCGCCGTGTCGGCTCTCCCGGAGGTGTGGCGCCTCGTGCGTCCGCGCCGCACGGCGCTCATCCTGGGCCTGGTGGTGGTGCTGGTGAGCCGGGTGTGCGCGCTCGCGCTGCCGCTCTCCCCGCGCTGGCTGATCGACGACGTGATCGCCCAGGGCCGGCACGAGCTGCTCGTGCCGCTCATCCTCGGGGTGCTCGGCGCGACCGCGATTCAGGCCGTGCTCAGCATCGCGCTCGTGCGCACCTTCGCGCGCATCACGCAGTCGCTCGTGGTGGAGCTGCGTTGCCGCGTGCACCAGCACGTCATGCGTCTGCCCTTGGCTTACCACGACGAGCACAAGGTCGGCGCGTTGGTCCAGCGCACCATGAGCGATGTGCAGGGCGTGCAGGTGTTTCTAGGCTCGTCGTTTCTGACCTTCATCGGCGCGATCATGACGGCCATCCTGGCCTACGGCTTCATGCTGTACACCAACGTCGTGATGACGCTCGCGGTGTCCGGGACACTCTTGTTCTTCGCGTTCGTGGTCAGCCGGGTCTCGAAGCGCATCCGCATGATCGCGCGGCGCCGCGCGCGGGCCTTTGCCGACGTCTCGGGGCGCCTGGCCGAGGGTTACGGCGGCATCCGCGTGGTCAAGGGCTACCGCGGGGAGAACCGCGAAGAATCGGTGTTTCGCGCGGGCGTGGACGGCATCAAGATGCTGGCCATCCGTAGCGTGACGCTCACCAACATGATGGCGGTGACCTCCGGCATCGCCCTCGGCGTGGCCGGCGCCCTGGCGCTCTACCTCGGTGCCCGCGGCATGATCGACGGTACCTTGAAGACCGGCGAGTTCTTCAGCTTCGCCGCGCTGATGGGCTTCTTGGCGGCGCCCGTGCAGCAGGCCGTCGGTCTCGGACAACAAATCCCGGAGGCTCTCGCCGGCATCGACCGCATGCAAGAGATCTTGAGCAACGCCCGGGAAGACAGCGATCCGGAGCGCAAAGAGGACATCGGCCCCATCGACGGCGAGGTGGTCTTCGACAACGTTCGCTTCGCCTACGCCACCTCCGACGACGTCCTGAAGGGCATCAGCTTCCGCGCCGATCCAGGCTCGGTCACGGCCTTCGTGGGCCCTTCGGGCTCGGGCAAAAGCACCACCATCAACCTGATCGCCGCGTTCTACAAAGCCACCGGTGGGCAGGTGCGGGTCGATGGCAAGAACCTGAGCACCATCACCCTCGACTCCTACCGCTCCCAGCTCGGCCTGGTGCTCCAGGAGAGCTTCCTGTTCGACGGCACCATCCTGGAGAACGTCTCCTTTTCCAGGCCCGGCGCGTCCGAAGCAGACATCCTGGAGGCCTGCCGAAGGGCCCGCGTCGACGAGTTCGCGCCCCGCCTGGAGAAGGGCTACCAGACCATGGTGGGCGAGCGCGGCGTCAAGCTGTCCGGAGGTCAACGTCAGCGCATCTCGATCGCCCGCGCCCTGCTAGCCAATCCCCGCATCCTGATTCTCGACGAGGCGACGAGCAGCCTGGACACCGAGTCCGAGACCTTGATTCAGGAAGCCCTGGTCGATCTCATGGCAGGCCGCACCACGTTCGTCATCGCCCACCGCCTGTCCACCATCCAGAAGGCCGACCAGATCCTGGTCATCGACCGCGGTGAAATCGTGGAGCGCGGCAAGCACGACGAGCTGCTCGCCGCCGAGGGAAAGTATTGGCAGATGTACACGAAGCAGCAAAAGGCCGAAGGGGAGATGCTCTCCGCTAACGATGAGCCCTTGGCGCTGACAGAAGGGTCGGACCGCGACGACGATGCAATGGCCGGCCTGCG
The DNA here is from genome assembly GCA_964383995.1 of uncultured Polyangiaceae bacterium. Classification (GTDB taxonomy): domain Bacteria; phylum Myxococcota_A; class Polyangia; order Polyangiales; family Polyangiaceae; genus CAYLJT01. Next base: position 5,052 of record CAYLJT010000325.1, on the reverse strand, counting down.
CGCGCTGGAGCGGGAGTGAGGCCTGCGAACGAGCGCGACGCCGAGGGTGTGTACGCCCGAGCGTTCTTCAGCCCAGGTCATGCCTGCCTGGAGGCGATCGTCGGCGAGCTCGACGACGCCACCGCGACCGTCGACATCTGCGTCTTCACCATTACCGACGATCGCATCAGCAAGGCCGTGCTCGCGGCCCACCGGCGCAACGTTCGTGTTCGCATCGTTACAGACAACGACAAGAGCAATGACGAGGGCTCGGACATCGCGAGGCTCGCTCGGGCCGGCATCGAGGTGCGGGTCGACCGGAGCCCGCATCACATGCACCACAAGTTCGCAATCGTAGACGGGCGCCGGCTGCTCAACGGCTCGTACAACTGGACGCGGAGCGCCGCCGAGCACAACCAGGAAAACGTGGTGGTGACCGACCAGGGGGCCCTGGTGAACGCCTTCTCGGGCGAGTTCGAAGCGCTCTGGCAAAAGCTCGCCTAGACCCGGCGAGACCAAGCCCGGCGAGACCAAGCCCGCCGAGACCCACGAGACTACGAGAACACAAGACTACGCGAGTTCGCCTGCCCGAACGCGCCGACGGGGACATTTCTTAAATTTTCGGCCGGGGGACACTTCGCTCTTGAGCCGAAAAGTAGAGCTACGTTATTGTGATAAGGCTGAAAATTTGGGCAATTTTAGATTTGGCTCGAGGAGGCAATGATGAGGACGATGAGAACGGGTGGAAGAGCGTCGCGACGCGACGGGCGCTGGGGTGGCATGGTCGGGGCGGTTTGCCTCTCCGTCATGGCGGCCGGATGCAGCAGTGCCGACGGATCCGGAGCGCCGGTCGACGAGCCCACGGGGGCGGACGAGCTGGTGGGGGAGAGCCAAGAAGGCCTGACCTGCCTTACCATTCGGCGCGGTACGCTCGGAAACATCTACGACGCGACCATCACGGACGATCCGACCAATCCGACCTCCGGAAACCAGAACGCAGGTACCGCGATCCAGCTATTTACCGGCGTCCTCGGGCCGGCGCTGCGCCAGTCCCTCATGAAGTTCGACCTCAGCCCGATCCCCACCGGCGCAGTCATCACGTCGGCCAGCCTCAACCTGCGCAAGCAGTTCAGCCCCGGTCAGGGCATCGTGAACTTGCACACCGTGTCCGGCACCTGGAGCGAGAACACGGTCACCTGGAACAACTTCGGCGGCGCCTTCGCTCCCACGGTCTCTGCCAGCATCAACACGGCGCTGGTTCCGGATGGCGGGACCGCCTCGGTGGATATCACAAGCCTCGTGAAATCGTGGGCTAACGGCTCGCTGCCCAACGAAGGCATCCTGTTGGAACAAGCGGGAGCGGGGCGCACCACGTTCGGCGCGAGCGATGGCGTCATCGCGACGCGTCCAACCCTCTCCGTCTGCTACGGGCCGGTCCAATGCGGAAACGGCGTGCAAGAAGGGAACGAGGTGGGCGTCGACTGCGGTGGTCCTTGCGGACCTTGCCAGGGCACGCTCCTCGCCGTGGAGGGCGCCGGTGGCGTCTCGGGTAGCCTCTGGTCGGTCGACGTCTCGACCGGCGTCGCCTCCGTCATCGGTGCCACGCCCGCCATGACCGGCCTCGCGGTGTCTCCGACCGGCGCGGTCTACGGCACGTCGGCGACGAGCTACAACACGGGGAGCCTCCTCGCCGTGGATCCCTCGACGGGAGGTGCCATCGTCATCGGCCCCACGGTGGACGCCAATGGCACGGATCACGCGGCCATGCCCGACCTTACCTTCGTCGGCAACACCCTCTACGCCTGGACGGAAGACTCGGACGATCTCGCCGTCATCGACCCGCTCACCGGCTTCGTGACGGTGGTCGGCGACTCACCCCACGGCACGTACGGCAGCGGTCTCGCCGCCGACGCCAACGGGGTCGTCTGGCAAGCCGGCGACGGCGGTTACAACGGCTCGAACCTGTACACGATGGATCTCGTGTCCGGCTTCGCGGTCGCCAAGAAGGTGTTCTCGGGTCCGCAATACGACGTGATCCGCGGCATGACCTTCATGAATGGCACCCTGTGGGCCATCGGCAGCGATTGGGGCAACGTCACCGACCTCATCACCATCAACACCAACAATGGCCAGATCCACACCGTGGCTCCGCTGCCGCTCGGGACCGAGTCGTTGGCGGTCATGCCCGCTGCCGGCACTTGCTCGGACGGGGTTTTCAACAACGGCGAGACCAACATCGACTGCGGCGGACCCAACTGCGCAGGATGCCAGACCTGCACCGATGGCATCCAGAATCAGGGCGAGACGGGCGTAGACTGCGGTGGCTCGTGCCTGCCCTGCGGCGCGCCGATCTTGCTGCTCACCACGGGCGCCGGGGCCAGCCCCGCGAACCTCTACGCGGTGGACGCGAACACGGCCCAAAACATCAAGATTGGTCCGGTTGGCTCGGGCATCACCGGCATGGCCACGTCCGAGACAGGTCTGGTCTACGCCACGACGTCGACGTCGTGGAACTCGCCCGGCGAGCTCGTGCAAATCGATCCCCAGACCGGCGCCGGCACCACCATCGCGCAGACCACGGAGCTCAACGGGACCAACCACCCGGCCATTCCCGATGTCACGTTCGTGAATGGGAGCCTGCTCGGCTGGAGCGAGTATTACGACCAGCTCGTGAGCATCGACACAAGCTCAGGGCTCCTGACCGTCCTGCCCGCCGGCGTCAACTCCTACGGCTCCGGCATCGCGGCGGACGCCTCCGGCACGATCTACCTCGCGCCGGACAGCATCAGCGGCGGCCTCTACATCGTGGATACCAGCGGTGGCGTGCAGTACCTCGGTAACATGGACGGTCCGAACTACGACGTGGTGCGCGGCATGACGTTCATGAACGGTATTCTGTACGCCGTCACGAGCGACTACAGCAACGCCAACACGCTGGTGACCATCGACCCGGCCACGTTGCACGTGACAGCCATCGGCCCCGTTCCCGCGGGCGTCGAGGCGATCGCCGTCAAGCCCTGAGCGCCCGCCAAGCCGGGGCCGCCAAGCGGTGGCCCCGGCCCATTCCTCTGTTCCGTCCACCTTTCTCCGCCCCTTGCCGCTGTTGCAGAGGGGCCCGGCGTTGTGCTCTATTCCACGCAAAGGATGTCAGCCATGGCGAGTCTTCCCACGTTCGGCGCCGTCGCCCTGATGGCAAGCGTGCTCGGGCTCGCGGTCGGGTGCGACGATGCCCCCGCGTCCGAGACATCGACTCCCGAGCTGCAGGCGGCCCCCGAGGCGAGCGTGTTGATCACGGGGCCCGGCTCGGGTCGGCGCAAGGGAGCCGGTCAGGGCGCCCGCGGGGCCAGCGCGCCCGGGCAAGGTCAAGGCAAGGGGGATGGCGCGAAGAGCCTAGGCGCTGACGACGACGACGAGAGCCGCTGCGAAGAGCGTATTCGCAAGCGCTTCGTGGTGGAGTGGCAGGGCAACAACATCATCGATGCCCCGTCCGACGAGGCGGTCGACAAGGTTGGAAAGCACCGGGTAGGCGCAGGCCGTCACGCGGGCAAGGCAGCCATCGGCGTCGGGGATCTGGCGACGTTGGCCCCCGAAGCCGGCCGCGCCGAGGTCGTGCCTTGCGTGGGCCCGCCCATGACATTCGATCTGGCGCAAGCCAGCGCCGACCCCGACCACTTCTTCTTCGTGCCCGCCAAGCGCGGCGCGTTCAAGCTCATGGATCGCGACGGCGACGCGAAGAAGCCGCTCTTGAAGAACATCGCCCTGGTAAGATTGCTCCCGTAGTCCGAGACATGCCGTCGGTCTCGCGGCTGATTCCCCGTCGTATCCGTGACCTAGAGGGACGCGCGGGGGCCTTCAGCGCCCCGCCGTGGGAGGCTCAGCGGCAGGCGTAACAGCGCCGTTCGCAGGAGCGGCGTCCCTGCTCGCAGCCGTCGTAGCAGGTGGGGCACTCGCTCTTGCACAGGCCCTCTTCGTAGCGGCAATCGTGTAGACAGCCGGGGAGCTCCGCGGCGCAGTCGCGCCCGTCGTAGCCGTCGTAACCGTCGCCGCCGCGGGAAGGAGAAGGTAAGGCGGCCTGGGCGGCGGCGGAGCCGATGTCATCGGGGTCGCCCTGGGCGCGAGGGCGCGTGAAGAGCACAAAGGAAAGACCGCCCGTGCCGGAGGAGGGCACCTCGGCGTAGGTGTAGCGGTCGACCACGCGGAAGCGCTCTTTGCCCGGTTGACTGGAGCACACAAGGCCGGTCGTGCCGAGCCGGGCATCTTTGTCGAAGCCGGTGAGGCCTCCCTCGCTGGAGCGTTGGGTGACAAACGCAAGCGAGATGCGCACATCGGCGGGCTTGGCGTCGGGCGCGAGGGACCAAACCAGGATATGGCACATGCCCGCGGCCACCGGGATTTCGATGCTGCCCATCTTTTCCAGACGAGTCTCAAAAGGCTGTCCGGCCGGGGTCATGCCTTGCGTACTGGCCAGGATCGCCGCCCGTCGCGCCTCGACCTCGCGAGCCAGCTCTTTCGCGCGCTGCTTGACGGGGTCGAGGTCGCACTGGGAGGGGCTGTGCAACACACCGCTGAGGCAAGAGCCGCTATCCTGTTGGGCCTTGGACATGCAGCCGCGCAGGTACGTGCAAAGACCGCAATCGGGCCGTGACGTGCAGGCAACGCAATCGCTGATGCTGTCGCAAGCAGGTCCGCCGGGGGCCGCGCTAGCGGTGCCAGGTGCCTCGGTGACAGCCGTCGCAGCGGGCAAGGGAGGTGGAAGGTAAGGTGCGCCGGGGGCCGGCTGGGGCGCGGCACCGTAGGCAGCCGCGGGAGGGTTGGAAGGACCCGGATCGCGGTGCGCCGCGCACGCAAGCGGCACCATGACCGCGGACGAGGCAAGGAGCGGAAGGGCGGACCAGCGCGGTACCATGAAGGCCTAATGCCCCTCGCCGGGCCCGGGCGTCAATGGTCGAGAGCGTCTCGCGCTCTCATCGCCAGAGGATGCGTACCATGGACGGGTCATGTCTGTCGGGGGGTGTCCAAAACGGGGTGTCCATGAATTGGCCAGAAAAAAATGGACACCCCCGGGAGTGGCTC
>CAYLJT010000324.1:0-9153 GCA_964383995.1 uncultured Polyangiaceae bacterium | reverse complement strand
TCGAAAGCGGTACGAGGGCACCTTCCTTGTACGACCTGGCGGTCTACCCACCGGTCACCTACGCCAACGGCAAGACCAACCCCTACGGACACGTGGCCATCGTCGACCACGTGGGGGACGACGGCACGGTGTACGTGATGGACGCCAATTGGAACGGCGACGAACGCAAGGCGAGCTTCCCCCACGCGACCGGTCCGCTGTACGAAGCCTATGGCTACTACCACCTTCGTTCGCTGCCCGTCGAGGCGCCCAGCGGGGGCTGCGACGGCGTGGACTACAGTGGCTATTGCGACGAAAAGACCGTGGTTTGGTGCGAAAACGGCGCGCTCAAGGCCAAGGATTGCGGGGCGCAAGGGCAGGTTTGTGGATGGCAGAGCGACGCCGTGGGTAACAACTGCGTCGCGCCCGCGGCCGACGATTGTGCCGCCCTTGGGGAGGCGGGGACGTGCGAGGGCTCGCTGCTGAAGTGGTGCGTGGCCGGAGAAATTCAGAGCTACGACTGCGCAAAGGCGGGCATGAGCTGCGGCTACCAAAACGAAGCGATTGGTTACAACTGTTTGTAGCTTCCAGGGCTGACCTTACCGCGTGGAGCAACTCTCTTCTTCCGTGCCGCCGTAGCGCGCGACCGAGCTGCGCTCGGGCCAGAAGCGGCGTTGACAGACCTGACCCGCGCGCTCGTAGACGGCGCCGACCTCCGCGCCGACCAGGAACCAGGTGGCCTGATCGACGCCCGCGGGAAGCTGGAATTCGCCGTTCAATCCGGCGCGCAGAGGGTCGGGCGGGAAGTTCGACGCGCAGCGCGCCTGGACGAGAAGACGCGGACCTCCGTCGCCGTCGACGCGCAAGAGGAGGAGCGCCTCGTCGCCATCGCACAGGCTCGCGCCGGGAAGGCGAGGGGGCGGCACCACGTCGGCGTAGGCGACGCCGAGCAGCTCGTAGCGGTCAGGTGAAACGCAGGCCTTCTTTTCTTCAGGCGTGTTTGCCCGCGTGCAAGCATGACGGCGCTTCGGGTCTTTCCAGATTTCCTGCGGCCCCTTGACGAACGCACACCAGTCGAAATCGCGGAGCGTGGGAGGCGGAGGCGCGGACGTGGGTAGATCGCACAGAACGGGCTCCAGAAAGCGCAGCGCGACGGCGCCAGCGGGCAGGGTAGCCTCGGGCTCGGGAAGGACCGGCGCACTGGTAACGTGGGCGGAATCGGCTACCGCAGGACCTTCGCTCGTCGGCATCGCGGCGGCGCTCGGGGTAGGAGCGGTGGCCGGCTGCGCGCGCGGGGGGACCTCGGCCCCCTGACACGAGGCCAGAAGAAAGGCCGCGGAGACGCCGAGGGGAGTCGCCTTTCGAAGCAAGGACATGGGACCATCCTGCCCGGTCGCGAACTTGGTGTCATCCGGAATCGGTGGATGGGCTCCAGTGTGTGTGCGGTCGCGGCGGACGCTCGATTGTCAGGACATTGTCCGAGACAATTGGCCCGCACAAAGGTAGATTTTGTTGTAATAAGGCTTGCGTTAGGAAAACTACAGGAATATGCTCCGAGCGGTTGGTCGGGACGCGGCTCGAATCCGAGGAGGTATCGGTGGGACGGAGCAAAACGTGGGCAGGGGCGTGCCTTGGGGCGGTTCTGTTGGGGGGGTGCGGGTCCGAGCCAGTGTCTCGGACAGATGCTGTCGTGCTCGGCAGCGACGAGGCTGCGCTGGCTGGCGGGGTCGGGTCGGGACCTGAATTCATGACGATGCTCTTCGTGAGGCGCTCTGGCGCTGTCGCTGCCTGTCACGCCGTGAAGATTGCCCCGCACTGGGCGCTCTCCGCGGCGCACTGCTTCGAGGATGCCGACCCCATGGACGCGCCCACTACGCAGGTTGCGCTGTTCGGTCAGGTAGCCGCACCGAGCGCGGTTCGGTTTCACCCGTCTACATTCGCGGACGGTGCCACAACCTGGACGTCCACGAGACCGGCCGGCTCCCACGACGACGCTTTCGACGTCGCGCTGATTCATATGGAAGCGAGCCCGGTTGCTCCGTCGATTAGGCTTTGGCATCCTGTCGACCCCGCCGCGGCAGACGCTGCCCTGGTCAACATTTTCGTAGGTGGGTCGAAGGATGTTGCCCCCCTGCCTGATGGAAGCTTCTCCGGGGCGCCTGTCGTTGGTCAGGAGGCGGTTCTCGATGTCACCGCGAACGGCCTCATGCAGTTGAGCAGGTCGCCGTCGCAGCTTGAGCCGAGTGACTCGGGGGGGCCAGGTTTCGTGATCCTCGCGCCTGGAATGCCCTCTTCGGTGCCGTTTGCATCCAATTGCTCGCCGACGCCTGGGGGCATGGGCGAGGAAGTTTTGGTTGGGATCAACCAATCGATCATCAAGGTCGACGACGTGCCGGTCGCGGACCAGCTCGTGAGTGTCTATCACACCGATGTCCTGGACTGGATTGCTCAGACGACGATTTCCGATGGCGACGGAGATCACGTGTGTGACGAAGTGGACAATTGCCCGACCGTCCCCAATACGGGACAAGAAAACTGCAATTTCGAAGCCGAATCGGTTGACGATTGGGGGCACGGAATCCTTATGGGAGACGCGTGCGACCCTGCTCCGTGTCCCTCCCCGGCCCTCCCGTCCACCGAATTTCAGCCGTGGGGTCTGCCGCTGCCGGTCGGTGGGTCCAACGCGCCTGGGGGCATCGATCCAACCTTCCCTGGAAGTGTCACGACAATTCACCTGGCGACGCGCGGGCGCGAAATTCGTGATCAGGTGCAGGTGACGCCCATACTGGCCGACGGCTCATTCGCCTCGGGAGAAGCCACGATACGTTACTGCGATTGTCGCGATCCCGTGACACAAAAGCCCTTGGCCCAGGGGGCGGTTGCTTGCGAGGCCCCGCCCTTCAATTGCTTTCTCGATCCGCGGCAGGTGTACTGGTCTGAGGTGCCGGGGCCGAGCGCCAGTCGAAAGGACGCGCTCACCGCTTGGCACCTGATCTCTACCGGTTCCCCGGCGGTGGTGGGGGAAAAGATTGCGTTGGCCTACCCTGGTCCCAAGGCGTCTCGGACATGGAACTACCAGGACGACTACACTGCATGGCAGGCGTCGGGTTGGGTCGCTCCCGCGACCTTCGATCCGCTTTATCCGCCCGGCACCGACCTCGGCGGCGCGCTCTGGGTCCATGACGACTCATCCAAGGGCGGCGAAGAGCACGGGGCATTTTGTGGCGTGGGGCCGACGCAACTAGCGATCTGCTCCATCGCCGATGCGTACGTCCACGGTGTTAGTCCCGACGCGAAGGTAACGCGATATACTGCGATTTCGGTGTTGACTTTGGTCGGCTTGGGAGACGAGCCATGGGCGCTTTGCCCGCCCTATTGTCCGGACCCGGACCCCTTTGGACCGGCGGTGCCAGAGCCCTTCGTTACCGTCTTCGGTGGGGTGCGGGCGGTCTTGTGGGACGGCGGAGACACGGGGTTGGATGTTTCCGATAGGTTCACGTTGGAGCTGCTTCAGGCTTTGTCGAGCCCCCGCGCGGTGGTCGTGCCTGCGAGCAACGACGGAGCTTTCGGCGCTGAGCCCCACGCGCCGCGCGCGTTGGTCCTTCGCGCCCTCGAGGGAGGGGGAGCCGTTGCTCAATCGGTCGTGTGGGGCTCCGAAGGGAGCTTTGGCGTACAGTCGACGAACGTCTTGCCGCTGGCGGTGGCGGAAGGTCTGGTGCCGTACCTCGATCGTAATCGCCTCGGTGTGGATGTCGCGACGTCCTACGACCCGCGGACGAAGTCCGCCTACCTAGTTCATGCGGGCGATGGCGGGACGGACGGCGGCGTTTGGAGCCGTAGGGGTGAGACTTGGACCTTCCATGCCATTCCCGGTCTTCCCTCGACGACGACCGCGCTGGCAGCCGTGTACTCACCCCAAGACGGGTTGTTGTGGGTGATGAACGTCGATGGTGCGTCGGCGGACGCACGATTGCGCCGCATTCGGCTCGACACAGGGGGCATCGTCAGTGAGCAGCCGTTGCCCCCCATGGCGGAGTACAGTCGTCTTCACCTGGCCTTGCTGGATGACGACACGATTCTTGTGTCGGGCTCTCGGTCCAATGACCCCGCGGGGCTCGGCTCCTTCGCCCTCGCCATCGTTGGCTCGGGCCAGGGAACATCAGCACAGGCCATCACGCTTCAAGGCGCTCTCTTCGGTGATGGCACACTTTTGGCTCGCCCAAAGGTCGCGCGTGGGGTCGTGACGCTCGCGGTCGAGGGCCAAGGAGAAGGTGATTCTCGGACTGTATTGTCTCTTGCATTTCGTCTCGAAGACGTGACATCATCCTGGACCGCGCTGGAGGAAGCGCTCGCGGGAGCAAACCCATGAGGAGATCACACGCGGTGTTGTGGGTTTGTCGGGGCTGCGCCGGGTTGGCGCTGCTTTCGGGGGCGGCCTGGGGTCTTGGTTGTTTGTCTGAGACAGTTGGCTCGGAGCGGCCCGGTGCGGGAGGTGCGGGGGGAGGCGTGTCGTCGAGCACGGTCGCGTCGTCCACGAGCGCGTCGTCGTCTTCGGGAGGTGGCGGCGGGGGAGGCTTGCCGGGGGTGATTCCGGAGGGTTGGGTGCCGCTCCCGAATCGTTGGTCCGGTTGCGAGGTGTACGTCGCCCCGGACTTGGCTCACGTCAAGGTAGGATCACCCTGGGTCGATTGCGGCGCAGGCTGTTTGGAGCTCCAGGACGATTGGTCGGCGGCCCCGGAATTTCGGATGTTCGGCGCCCTGGGCGCTTCGTCAGGAGACGTCGCCTACCTTGGTTACCATCGCTATCTGGACGCGGCGCGACCGTTGGAGGTGGTCGTCGTGCGGCTCCCCGACAACACCGTTACGTTCGACGCTATCGTGGTCAACGCCCTAGAAGACTACGCTTGCGAGAGCCGCCTTCTCTCGGTGGGGAGGGAAGGACACCTCTTACAAACCTACCAAGCGCGCGAGGATGGCGGCACGGCCGACTACGCGATCCACACCGTGGGGGTGGATGGCTCGTTGCCGCTGCAAAGCTACACGGCGCAGGCCGCGCACATCGCTTCGGAGGGGGCGGCCGGCAAGACGCTCTGGGCTGCGTCGTTTGGCGCCCTTGCCTTTGACTGGCACCCGAACGGGGCGACAGGCGATCTGACCCATGCGTGGCAGTCGGACGATGGTAGCTCGGCCTTCGGGCTGGTCGCGGCGGCCGACGATATCTTCTTCTCTACGTGGCTCCCCGACCTGCGCTCCGATATTTTTGTCTGGGACACCGCGCAGGGGCCTCGACCGTTCGTGTCGTTCCCTTCCAAGGCGGAAGGTGGCGCTTGCTGTCTTACCACCGACGGCTCGACCCTCGCTTGGCTCCAGGGGGAAGGCTACCAAGGTGGGGAGGTTTTCTCCAAGGTCTCTTGGATGACAGCCCCATTCACGACAGATCCCACCGTCCTCACCCCCGCCGTCCTTCATACCGCCTACCAAAACAGCCTGGTGGGCGGGGGCGGAACCATGGGAGGTGGCTACCTCCTCCACGCCGAGCACCGCCTGGGAGAGTCGAAGATGCTCGTGATCCTGACGCGCCTTTCCGACGGCGCACACTGGACGATCGCCGAGCCGCCCGGGTTTTATTGGGTCCGTCCGGTCTACGTCACGAAGGACGAAATCGCGCTGGAGCTGGCGCCGCGGCCGGACAACCCCGATGTCCAGGTAAGCGTCCTGTCCAGTTGGAGCGTCCGCCGCATCTCGATCGCTTCCCTCGGCGAGCCCTCCCCCAAGGACGCAGGCTTTTAGCAGGCTGGGCCGTCGGGCTCTCGTCATGGCCGTGCGGCTTCGTGCTCACGCTAGCAATCGAGCCCACATTCCTGCTAGGCTCTGCGCACGTCCGCCCCTGGGCGGCAGATTCGACCCATGTACTCGATTCAGTGCCCCGTAGGCGGACTTGTCGAAATCCGAATCTGGTCCCCGGTGTCACTCCAGGAGATCGAGCCCTGGTCCCGTGAGCACGACGCGGTGATCCACGGCATCCCGGGTCGCTATGTGTGCTTCGTCGATCTGGTGGACGCCACGGTGTTTCCTCAAGATGTGGTCGACGGCTACGTCGCCACCATGAAGAACGAGCCTCGGCTGCGCCGTACGGCCACCCTGCTCGCGGAGAGCCCCACGCTCGGGCTGCAGATCCAACGCATGATCCGCGAGGCCAACCACCCGGAGCGGCGCAGCTTTCGTGACCCGGACGCGCTCGAAGAGTGGCTGGGCGAGGTGCTCAGTCCCGCCGAGAAGGCGCGCCTCAAGCTGCTCCTCGCCGAGCGCCGTAAGGTGCCCTCAAGCCGTCGCTGGTAGGGGAGCCCCGCGCAAGACGAAGGGCTCGCTCGCACGGCCCCTTCGCAGGGCTGAGAGCGCTTCTGTGACGACCTGCCAATAGCCGTCGGGCGCGGGCACGAAATCGCTTGTCCGAAGCGAGCTGACCCCGGTCAGAGACCTTGCCATGACAACGCTCGTCTCCCCGTGGAAAAGGTGGAGAAGGTCCGTCAGCGGGACCGCGTACAGGCCCTCTAGCTCCTCCGCCGAGGGGGTCAGTTGCTCCAAGGTCTTGTCGGTCAAGGTCGCGTAGATGTCCTGAATCTCGTTGTCGGAGATGCCCGGTCTCAGCGAATCGGCTCGAAAACGGGTGCCCAGGCGGGTGGCCTCGGCCAAGGACACGACGAGGCCTATCTCTTCTTCAGCCTCCCTCAGCACGTCTTTTTCGGTCTCGCCAGCCCTGTAGTGGCCGGCCACGGCGACGTCGACGCACAGGGGCCAGGTGTCTTTGAGGCGGCTCCTCTGCTGGAGGATCACGGCCTCTTCGGGCAGGCTCAGCACCCAAAGGTGCATGCTCCGATGCCAATCCCCGTCGCGATCGACGTCGGCGCGCGCCTTCGACAAACCGAGGGGAGCGCCGTCCTCGCGGTACAAATCGAAGGGCTCGTCGGGGTCCTGTGCGGCCATGCCACAACATACCGCTCTGGCTGCTTTTTTGCGGAAAAAAAGGCATTTTGGCTGTTGCAACCGAGGGGTCTGTTCCCGTAAACGGAGAGGAGCCATGCCGCGCGCCTACATTTCTCCTTTGCTCTTCGCCTCCCTCTTGGTCTTGGGCTGCGGTAGCAGCGACGGCGTGGGCGACACGCCGCGCGACCCGGAGGCCTTCACGTCCACGTCGCAGGGGGTCCAGGTCTGCGCCGACGGCGAGACGGTGGGCGGAATCGACGTCTCCAAGTGGCAAGGCACCATCAACTGGGACGCTGTAAAAACCTCCGGAATCGGCTTTGCGATTGCCCGCGTCTCCCACGGGACGACGTACATCGACGAGCAGTTCGACGCCAACTGGGCTGGAATCAAGGCCCAGGGCTTGGTGCGCGGGGTCTACCAATATTATGCCCCCGACGAAGACCCCATCGCCCAGGCCGATATCCTGATCAACGCGGTGGGCTCGCTGGGCCCCATGGATCTACCCCCCGTCATCGACGTGGAAGAGACGGGCGGTGCCTCGCCTTCGCAAATCATCGACGGCATGCACAAGTGGCTCGACCACGTGGAAGCGGCCCTCGGCAAGAAGCCGATGATCTACACCGGCAAGTACTTCTGGCAAGACAACGTCGCCACACCTGAATTTTCTGACTACCCGCTCTGGATACCCAACTACAGCTATTCCTGCCCCGATTTGGCCGACAACGCCTGGACGGATTGGGTGATGTTCCAGTACTCCAGCACCGGCAGCGTGCCTGGTATCTCTGGCAATGTGGACATGAACTACTGGAATGGCAGTCAGGCCGACCTCATCGCTTTTGCGGGCGCTGGCGGCGCCGACTACGCGGCGCAGTTCGTCAGCCAGTCCTTCCCGTATGCCAGTCAAGATCCCCTGCAGGTGATGGCGGGGACCGATCTACCCATCACGATCACGCTCAAGAACACGGGCAAGCTGCCCTGGGACGAGAAGACCCGCCTTGCCACCACCATGCCGCGCGACCGGGAGAGCCCCTTTGCCGGGGACGACTGGCCGGGGCCGAACCGCTACGACGCGGTCGAAGGCACGGTCATGCCAGGGGAGGAGTACACCTTCAGCGTGGTGCTCCACGCGCCGAAGGAGCTCGGGGTCTACGACGAGCACTTCGGGTTGGTGCAAGAGGGTGTCACGTGGTTCTCCGACGAAGGCCAGGGCGGGCCCCCCGACGACCAGCTCGAAGGGATGTTCGAGGTCATCGAAAACCCCAACATCGGCTCGGAGCCTGACGTCGTGGGCGAGCCTTCCTTCGCTTGGGCAGCCCACCTGAAAGCGCAGACGTCGTCCCAGGACGGCGGTTGCAGCGCGGCCCCCACGCGTGGTAGCGGCGCGGGCTTCGGCGCGCTGGCGGCGCTCGGGGCCCTCGTCGCCCTGCGCCGCCGTCGTCGGTAAGGTCAGTTCGGTAGGTTCTTGGGATCGGGCGCGGTGTCGGGTCCCTTGTCGTCCGGCGCCTTGTCTGAGGCATCGGCGGCTTGTTCGTCGTCTTCGTCGTTGTCGTCGGCGGGCCGGGGCTCGAAGGCGAAGCTGAGCTCTTCTGCGCCCTTGCCGACGCGAATGTGCCCGCCATTCTCCAGCTCGCCGAACAGAATTTCGTCGCCGAGCTTGAGCTTGACCTCGCTCTCCATGACACGCGCCAGAGGCCGCGCGCCGTTCTGCGGGTCGTAGCCCTTTTCGGCGAGGTAGGCGCGCGCGGCCTCGTCGACCTCGATCGTGACCTTGCGATCGGCGAGCAGCACCCCAAGCTCGCCGATGAACTTGTCGACGATGTGCGTCATCACCTTCGGATCGAGCCGCCTGACCCTCGAAAGCGTTCACAAGGTCCGGGACCTCAACGCCGGCGATTTCGATTTCGCCTGACCGGGCGAGGCCGCATGATGGCATGCTGCGCGGCCGCGCCTGTGCGGTCGTGTGCCAGAGGCAGCCCGTTTCGAGCCCAGTCGCCATGACCCGATTTCCCCCAGATCGCCGGATCGCCGTCCTTGCCGGCATCGTCCTCGCACTGACTGCCCTGTTTCTCGCCTTCCCCGAACTCGACCTCGCGATGAGCGGCCTCTTCTACACCGCCGGGCGCGGCTTCACGCTGGCGAAGAACGATGGGCTGGCGGCGTTCCGCAGATCCGGCGATATCGCCGTGATCC
>CAYLJT010000323.1:0-9190 GCA_964383995.1 uncultured Polyangiaceae bacterium | reverse complement strand
CACGCCCGGGGGCAAGTCGGTGGGCGCTTCCGGCGGCGGTGAGGGCTCGTTCGGCACCGCGCGAGGCGCCTCCGACGGCGCCCGAGCCGCCTCCGGTGCGGGCCGCGGAGCCGCCGCCGCGGACAAGTCCGCCCCCGCGACCACATCGGCGCGGCGGGCCAAATACACCTCCAACGCACTGCGCAAGGGGTGGGGTTTGGCGCCATCCAAGTCGCGCATTTCGTTCTTCGCCTCACCCACGCTGCCGGCTCGGGCGAGGGCGAAAATCAAGAGCGCACGCGCGCGTCCGAGGCCCTTCTCCTGCACCACGGCGCCCCGAAGGCGCTCGATCACCACGGGCCAATCGGGGTTTTTCTCGTCGAGATCGAGCAGCGCCAGCACCACGCCGCTTTGCTCCGTGCTCACGCCAACCATCGTCGGCACCAAGCGTCGGGCCTCGTCGCGTTGACCCGAGAGCGCCAGGGCGTGCACCCGCGCGAGCACCGCGAGGGGCTCCGTCGGTGCCAGCTCGATGGCCTTGTCGGCGGCCTTTTTTGCCCTCTCCGCGGCCCGCGAGGCGTCCTGCGTCAACGACGCGCGCTCCGGATCGTCATCCGCGCGCAACCGCAGACGCAACCACGCGAAGTCCCCCTTGGCCGCCGCCACGCGCGCCAAATCCAAGTGGATCGCGACGTCTTTTTCGGCGAGCGCGCTCGCTTTCACCAGCGTCTCTTGGGCAGTGTCGAGATCCCCTTGATCGATGGCCACGTTCGCTTGCTGTCGCAGCGTCGTCGCGCGGTCGTCGGTCACGGGGATCGTTACGTCCGGGGTCGAAGAGCCTTCGAGGTACTTCTTTCCCACGGCGATGCCGGCAAAAACCAACAGGCCCGCCACCACGATGCCCACGATGAGCCGCGCGCTACCCTGTCGCTTCGAGGAATGGACCGTCGAGTAGCGCAGCTCTGCCGACGACTCGTCGATGCTCAAGCGCACCTCGCCGGGGGTCGGCGTCATCGACGAAAAGGGCGGAACGCTGCGTGTGGGAGAGCTTGGGCCAGGCGACATCGGCGCCTGCGAAATCGGCGCGCTGCCCATGGGTTGCGTCATGGGCGGCACCGAGGGCGGCACCGAGCGCAAGGTTTGGTTGTTCACGGCGCGCTCGGTCATCGGCGCCGGAACCGGCTCGGCGAAGCGCACCGTCGCCTTCGCGGGCGCAGGCGCCTTCGCAGGCGGAGGCGGCTCGGACAACGGACGCGCGGCGATCGTAATCGCGGGTGTGCGCGGGGGAGGAGGCAGGGCCGGCTGCTCGAGGTTCGCGAGATCGTGTGCGGGACCCACGGGTGCCATGCCGCGAACGGTGCCCGCGGCGCGCACCGGGTTGGCCGGGGGTTGGGCCGAGGGCGAGGTGCGAAACGGCGACGGCAAAGGCGGCGGCATGCTCGAAGAGCGCTGTTGCCCCACGTGGACCGGCTCGCCGTAGGCCACCGACGAGCGATCCACCGCGATCGGCAGCGGGATCGCCACGGAGCCATCGGTGCGCCCACCATAGCCGCCCGTCGCTGCAGGCGCGGGCGCTGGGCCTCGCTGCGGAGCGGGTGGCTCACGCGAGGGAGAAGGCGCGGGCACCGAGACCGACATCGTCGCGTTCATGAAGAACGGCTCGAGCTCGGGGATGGAGCCGAGCCGCCGCGGACGCCCGCCGTCCCGCGAGAGCACGTCGTCGCGCGTTACGACCTTGTTCGAAATGGCCGCTTGCAGCTCGCGCAGGGCGGTAAATTCGAGCTCGCGACCGTCCACCGTGCGCACGACCCAGCGCTCGGGCATGGCCGGCCCAGCGTGCCTTCGGATGCGAAATTGGTGGGAGCACGACGAGCACTTGACGGTCGTCCCACGCTCCGAGACGAGGGCGTCGTCGAACTCATACTCGGTGCCGCAGCGCTCGCACGTTACGTCCATCGCCGTACGGGCCCTCGTTCCGCAGCGAATGCGGCTCGAAACGGGCCAAATCTCAAAGCCTCATGAAGCGGGCGTTATCCCGAGAAACTTCTAGCACGGTCCCCCGCAAACGACGCATTTCGTGCGGCACGAGCTTCAAAACGCCGCTTGTGACCGCGGAGCGCCGCAGCTCCGTCAACCAACGTTGACGCCCTCGACGCCCGTTGCCGAACGGCTCGGCGCTTGTACGAGGCATGTGCATTGCTAATCTGCCGAGTACGCGTCTCCTCGGGCCTCCGCGCGCCCTTCGTTTTCGGGAGTTGGCCATGAAGCGTCTGTCCGTCCTCGGCTTTTTTAGCCTCTTGACCGCTGTTCTTGGGGGTTGCCCCATCTACGAAGAGCACGGCCCCGGCTACGACGACCCCTGCGCCGAAGGCCGTTGCGGACCCACCCCCGACTGCTCCAGCCCGGCCGAGTGCGGGGTGAACGAGACCTGCGGCGCGGACTACCAATGCCACACGGGCGACTGCTCCTTCTGGGGGTGCCCCAGCGGCTACGTGTGCAACATCGACGATTTCGGCAAGGCCACGTGCGACTTCGACACGGGTAACGGCGGCTCGGGCGGGGGCACCGGGGGCTCGGGCGATGGTGGCGCGAGCCAGGGCGGCGGCGGCGCAGGCGGTGGCGCAGGCGGCTCGGGCGGCGGCGAAGCTTCGATCTACTGCGGAAATCCAAGCGATTGCAGCGACGGCGAGACCTGCGGACCGCTCGGCCTGTGCGAGGCCGGCGACTGCACGGCGGTCGGCTGCATCTACGGCTACGCCTGCAACGACAACGGCTCCGGCATGGCGTGCATCGCCGAAAACCCCGCGGCCTGCTCGGCAGACGCGGATTGCGCGGCCAATCCAGGGTTTTCGTGCGTCAACGGCAGTTGCACCGATCCGGACCTGCAGTGCCTCGACCGCGTGCAGTGCGGCGCCGGTCAACGCTGCGCCGACGGTCGTTGCGCGACCGAGTGCATCGACGACAGCGTGTGCGCAGCGGGCTTCGGCTGCTCTCCCCAGGGCTTCTGCACCACGCCCCTCGTGCCCTGCACCATCACCAAAGACTGCGACAGCGCGAGCCTCGTCTGCGTGACCGGCGCCTGCGTGGAGCGCAGCGTCGACGGCAGTTGCCCGGCGGGCTTCGCGTGGATGCAAAACGGCTGCGTGCCCGACCAGTCCGCGCAAATTCAATGCGCTGTCGAGGGCACACAAGACGCCTGCGCGGTCGGCTCGGTGTGCCTGCACCACGGCTGCTACTCGTCGTGCGCGCCGCAAAACGCAGGCCTTTGCGCCGATCCCGCCTTCGCCCTGTGCAAGACGATGTCGACCCAGTTCGGCACGGTGGACGTCTGTGGCGCCGCCGACAACCTCGGCGGAAAGTGCGCCCCGGGAAGCCTCTGTGTCGCCGGCGAGATGTGCATCGACGGCTTATGCTACTGACCCTCGCGCCCCGCTCGCTCGCGCCCGCAAAGGCCGCTTGAGCGGGGCCCTGTCCGAGACATCCCTCACAGCGCTAGGAGCGCCCTCGCTTCGTCGAGGTCGCTCACCACGTGGTGCGCCACGGCCTCGAAGCCACGCCCACCCGGGTCTCCCTCGGGCACGGCGATCACGTACGCCCCCGCGCTCCAACCCGCCGTGGCCCCCGCCAGCGAGTCCTCGAACACCACCGCGCTCGCTGGTTTGACCTCCAACGATTTCATCGCGGTCAGGTAGATGTCCGGCGCGGGCTTCGGCCGCTGCACGGACTCGGCGGTCAAGATCGCCTGAAAGCGCCCGCTCACGCCCACCGTGCGCAGCACCACGTCCACGAGCCTCCGCGGCGACGACGTCACCAACGCGAGCCTGCGCGACGCGGCCCCGTCGAGCAGCGCCAGGGCCCCTTTTTTCAAGGGGATTTGCGCCGCGTTCGCGATGAAACGGTCGACCAGCTCTTCGATGCCGCGCTCCGGCTCCAGGTCGATCCCGAGCTCGTCACGCATGCGCAAAAGCGTGTTTGGCAGGCCCTTGCCCACGCAGCCGAGGGCTTGCTCATCCGTCCACACCGCCCCGCGCGACGCGGCTAGCTCCTTCTCGGCGAGCATCCACACGGGCTCCGAGTCGACCAGCAGGCCGTCCATGTCGAACAGCAGCGCCTCGGGCGAAAAGCGTGGTTTTCGCATCATCGGCGGCGCTCAGAGCGCAGGACGCTCACCGCAGGCCATGTTCGCGGGCAAGGCCTCGTGAATTTTCGCGGGCGGCGCGAGGTTCAACGAGGCCATCGTCACGATGAACGCGTCCCGCGTCGTGTCCCCGCCGAGCCGCGGATTGTGCCGTTTTTCTTCGATGATCGTGGACATCGTGCGGCCGCCGTAGTCGTGGCCCGGGTAGACCGGCGTCGCGTCCGGCAGGGCGAACAGCTTCTTCGTCACCGAGTCGAACAGCGTCCCCGCGTCGCCGCTCTGAAAGTCGGTGCGACCGCAGCCTCGCACGAGCAGCGCGTCGCCCGTGGTCACGCCGTGGATCGCGCCGCCCTCCTCGATGACGTAGCTCATGCACGAAGCGGTGTGCCCGGGGGTCTCCACGGCGCGCAGCACGACCCCGCCGAGCGTCACGAGATCCCCTTCTTTGAGCGGAATATCGGCGCAGGCGGGCCCTTGTTCGGCGCCCACCGCGGTCTTCGCTCCCGTGCGGCGGCGCAGCTCGCCGGCCCCCGTCACGTGGTCGGCGTGCACGTGGGTCTCGAGCACGAACGACAGCGTAAGGTCGAGCTCCTTCAAGAACCGAAGGTCTCGCTCCACATGCTCGATCACCGGATCGATCAGCGCCGCTCGCCGCGTGCCCTCATCGCCGACGAGGTAGGTGTACGTGCACGACTCGCGATCGAACAGTTGGCGAAAAATCATGGGGCTTTGACCGTATTAACATGCCCCGTACCTCGCAACGCACGGGGCGAGCGCGTATCGTCCCGCGCCGTCGATGGGCCGCTCCGTGTTGCTCCGCACTTCCCCGTCCTCGCGCCTGCGCGTCGTGCTCGGCGTGCTCTTCGTGGCGCTCTTCATCGCCGCGCGTTTGGCGTTTATCCACGCCGATCCGCCGCGCACGCTGCCGAGCGGCTACTACGCGAGCGAGCTCTTCGCCGAGCCCCCCGCCAAGAGCCACGAGGCCCGCAACTTCGCGCTGTTTGGCGCTTGGCAAACGAACCCCGTCGACAACTACCAGTTCTGGCGCGCGCAGAGCCCCGCGTGGGTCTATCCACTGGCCTATTTTTATCGGCTTTTTGGCGTCAGCTACGGCTCGCTTCGCGCGTTCTCCACGCTCAGCAGCGCCATCACCATCGCCGCCCTCTTGGCGCTCCTGCGACGTTGCACGACGCTCGTGGCCTACGTCGCGTTCGGCCTGTTTGTCGCGGCCAGCTACGTCGGTCTGCACTACGAGCGGGTGGGTTTGTTGGAGCCCGCGGTGGGCTCGATCATCGCGCTCGTCGCCCTCTGCTTGCTCTTCGCACGCAAGAACGTTCTTTGGCTTTTGCCCGCGCAATGGGCCTTTGCGCTGGCCATCCTCACCAAGCAAACGGGCGCCTTTGCGCTGCCCATGATGCTGCTCTTCGGCATCCCAGCGCTCTTGCGCGGGGCGCGCGCGGGCGAACGCAAGCGGCTCTATCAAGCGCTGATCGTGGGCCACGCGCTGCTGCTCGCGGGGGCCCTGTTGGCCTACGCCTCGACGGACGCCTACATGCGCACGATCGCCTGGAATTTTGGGCATGTCGTGCATGGTGAGGACGGCGCGACCAGCATCGACGCGGCGGGCGTCGACGCTTCGGAGGTGGCCGCGACGCTCGGCGACGGCATCAAGCTTTGGCGGTTTTTCTCGACGTATCCCATCGTCGGCTCGTTCGCGACGTTGGAGTCGGTGCGCCTGTTGCTGCGCCTCGCGAAGCGTCGCTACGTTGCTCCCTGGCGCAAAATCGCCTTGGTTTGGCTGATTTCCGGGGCCGTCACCCTGCTCGCAACCAAGCTCACCGACGTGCGCTTCTACATGCTGGTCGGTCCCCCCGTCGCGCTGCTCGGCGCGAGCTTCGTCGAGACCTTGGTGCGAAGCCGCATCGTGCGCGAAAAGGGCTACCGAAAGCTGCTCGCGGTGGGCGCGACGGTGGGCTTCTTCGTGGGGCAAAACCTCTTTCTTTACGTCGCGTGGACCTTTGAGCGCACCTACGAAATCGACGAGGTTGCGGGGCGTTTGCGGGCCATCGTCGGCGACAGGCCCGCGGTGATCATCGGCCTGTGGTCGGCGCCCATCGTGCTCTCTACGCCCTACGATCATTTCTACGTGAAGAACGATTTCAACGCCTCGGCGGACGCTTTGCGCGCCCTCGGCCCCACGCACTTCTTGCTCAAAGAAAAGGGCGACTACACGCGCACCATCCTCGAACGCGAGTTTCCCGGGTACCTCGCGACGCTCACCCCCGTCGAGCGTTACGAGGTGCGCAGCAAGCCCCTCGCGCTCTACGTGTTGCCCGCGCCCATCGGCGAAAAGCCCCCGAAGCCGCGTCCCAAGCTCGACTTGCTCAAAATGCCGATTTTGCGCTGAGCCCGCTCTGCGCCGCTGCGAGCCACGTGCGCGGCCTGCCCGAGAGCAGGTCGCCCACCGCGATCAATCCCTTTTGCCTTGAATTCGCGGCTACCCCCACGCGCTCCAGCACGCTCCATGCGCGCTCGTCGAGATCGGGGCCCATCATCGAGCCCATCACGTCGAGGGCGCGCGCGTCGATCGCGAGCTCGAACGGGGCCTTCATGGAGAGCGCAAACGGCACACCGCCGCGCGTCGGCAAGCCCGCACCGGCCCTGCGTTCCGGCGGCGTGTAGAGCACACCGCCACCCGCCACACCGCCGAGCGCGAGCGCCACGGCCTCGGCCTCGAGCTCCTCGCCGCCTTCGAGCACCACGCGGTAGAGCTTGCCGTCGGGCCGCAGCTCCATCGCGCGAGCGCGCCGCAAAATCACACCGTTTGCCGCGAAAAGTCGCGCGCGCGCCGCTTCGAAGCGCAGCCCCGCGACGGGCGACGACGCCACCAAGACCTCGCCCACGGCCACGCCCAAACGCTCCGACAGCGCCTCGGCCCGCGGCTCCGCGAGGCCCAGCCAGGGCCCGACCAGCAGCGCGCTCAGCCTTGATTTACCGGCATTTTCGGCGATCACCTCGGCCAGGCGCTCGGCCAGCCAAGCGAAGCGTGCGGGCTCGTCGACGAGCGCCGCAAGGTCCGCGTCGGGGTAGCGATCCTCCAGCGCGTGGCGAAACACGACCCCGTCGACCGCGCGAAAATCCAGCCGTTTTTCCCTGGCAAATGCCTCTTCTTGCAGCCCCCGCGCGAGGGCGTCGGCGTCCCAGCCCGCGCGGTCGGCGCCCAAGACACCCACGGTTTGCCCTGTGAAACGGCTCAAATCGAGCAACGCGCGATCGTGACCGCGGGCCGAGCGCAGCCTGCCCGCGATGGTTGCAACCACCGCGCGGGGCCCCTCGGCGGCCACGCGGTGAAGCCCCAAGGCTTCGACAAATTCCGTCATTTCAGCCGAAATCCGCGCGCAATCGGCGCTCTTGCCGGTGCGCCTCTCGGCCACCGCCAGCTCGTCCCACGGCACGTCGTCCACGGCCCCACCGCCCATGCCGCTCGCTCCGAGCCCGCCGTCGACGACGGTCACACGATCGCCTCCTCTTCGAAGCGCCCAGGCCGCGGCGGTGCCCGCCACGCCTGCTCCGACGACGACCAGCGCGCGGCTCATGGCTTCTCTTCGTCCACGAGGCCCATCTCGGCGCGCACGCTCGCCAGCGTCACGGCCTCTTGACGGGCCTGCACCGGGCCGAGCCCCGGGGCCCGCGTGCGCGCTTGCTTCTTCAAGAACGTGAAGGCTTGGCGGAGACCCTCGCGCGGCGAGAGACCCTTCTCTTCGGCCACGATTTGACCACAACGCGCGGCGCACATCATGCCGCCGCAGGGCCCTAGCCCGAGCCGCGTGCGGCGCGCTACTTCGCCCACGGTCGCCGCCAGCTCGTGCTTCAGCACGTAGCGCACCTCGGCCTCGATCACCGGCTCGCACACGCACACCGTCACGCGCTCGCGGGGCCGTTGTTTGATGCGCTCCACCACGCGCTTCGAGCGCGAGCCGTGCCGGTACACGAGGCGCCGCGCGGCCACCGGATCGATGCCCACCTCGGTCGCCAAGGCCAGCGCGTCCACCGCCGCGTCGCCGCCCGGCAGGGCCGTGATGTGCGTCGCGCAGCGCACCGAGAGCTTGTAGCGCCGCGCCAAAACATCGGTCATTTCCGCCGCAAACATGCGGTAGCTGGCGAGCTTGCCGCCCACCATCGAATACAGCCCGGGGGCCCCGTGCGGCGCGTGATCGATGATCTCGTGCTCGCGGGATAGTTTGTCCTCCAACTTTCCCCACGCGTACAGCGTGGGGCGCACGCCCGCGTAGGTGCCCACCACGCGCGCGTCGCGGATGCCCGGGAACACGCGCGCCGCGCCTTGCACGAGGTAGCGCACCTCGTCGCTCGTCGCGCGCACGTCGTCGAGGTCGCCGTAGTAGTCGTCGTCGGTCGTGCCCACGACGGTCATGTTTTGCCAAGGCTCGATGAACATTTGCCGGCCATCGATGGCCTCGCACGAGATGGCGTAGTTCGAGAGGCGCCGGTCGTAGACCACGTGGATGCCCTTGCCCGGCCGCACCCGCGCGCGCTTGGCGTCGATGTCGCCGAGGGCCGCGGTGATCGGCGCCCACGCGCCCGTCGCGTTGACGACGGCGTCGGTCGTGACGCGAAAGACCCTGCCCGTGGCGCGCTCGCGACAGCGCACGGCGATCACAGCGCCGGTGTCCGTGCGGCGTTCGATCGCCTCCACCGTGGTGCCGACGGCGACAGTCGCGCCGCGCTCCATGGCGTCGACGGCGTTCGCCACGCACAGCCGCGCGCCGTCGATGCCCCACTCGTCGAAGGTCAGCGCGCCCTCGATGTCCGCGACAATGCCGGGCTCCAACTGCGCGACCTCTTCGGGCGTGAGCCGCGTGTGCAGCTTGCCGCGCTTGAGGTGTTGGTACTGGTCGTAGGCCTCGAAGAACCCCTCCACGAGGTTGAGCCACACCTTCGAATAGCGGCTCCTCGCGATCGGCATCAAGAACGGGATGCGAAACAAAAGGTGCGGAATAATCGCTTGAATGTGGCCCGAATCGCGGCACGAGCTGTCGGTGACCGAGGGGTCCG
>CAYLJT010000322.1:0-9220 GCA_964383995.1 uncultured Polyangiaceae bacterium | reverse complement strand
CACAGGAGCGCAGGGTCTCCAGGGCATTCAGGGTCCCGCCGGCCCCACCGGGGCGCAGGGTCTCCAGGGCATTCAAGGCCCTGCCGGCCCCACAGGAGCGCAGGGTCTCCAGGGCATTCAAGGAGCCACCGGGGCCGCCGGTGCGCAAGGCATTCAAGGCCCCGCAGGCCCCGCGGGCCCTGCGGGCCCGGTAGGGGCGACGGGAGCGACCGGTGCCACGGGTGCCACCGGCGCCTCCGGATCCCCGGACACCGCCGCACAAGTGCTCTCCAAGCTCGTCACCGTCGATGGCGCCGGGAGCGGCCTCGACGCGGATCTTTTGGACGGCGTGAACAGCAGCTCGTTCGCGCGGACAGACGTCACGAATGCCAACATTCCCACCAGCAAGGTGACCCTCGGCCAGGGCGGCATCGTCGACTGGGGTCGTTGTGACTCGACCCTGATGCCGTCCGGGTACACCACGTCCACGGCCAGCAACAACGACGGGTTCTGTCTGTTCAGCGGGCAGCAGAACAACGACCAACAGACACTCTTCATCACGACGCAAGACAACGGAGACGCCCAAGAGTCCGTGTACATCGGCTCTGGCCTCACGTGCTGCGGACCCGATTGGCGGGGCCTGCGCGTTCAGGGCGATGGCAACGCCTTCCTCTCGGGGACCCTGGCCTCCAACCAGGGGCAACTGTACGCCGACGTCGCGGAGAACGTCCCGACCATCCAGAGCCTCGTCCCCGGTGAGGTCGTCGTAGTGGTCGACGACCCGCGAGCGGAGTACGGCATTCGCATCGAAGCCGCCACCAAAGCCTACGATACGGCGGTGCTGGGCGTGATCTCGGAGACGCCTGGCCTCGTGATGGCTCCGGCCGAGGGTCGAGCTCCGGTAGCGTTGTCGGGCCTCGTGCGGGTGAAGGTGGACGCCACCCACGCCGCGATCCAGCGCGGTGACCTGCTGGTGGCATCGTCCACGGCCGGACACGCCATGCGCGCGGAGCACGAGGCTCCGGGCGCCGTCATCGGCAAGGCTCTCCAAGGGCTTGAAGATGGCCGCGGGACCGTGATGATGCTCGTGATGCCGCGCTGATGCCCGCACCGCCGAACGCCGTCCGCGGGCACGGCGGACGGCTTGCCCGCCCGGGCGTCTGAGCGGGAATCGCAGAACATCGGCTTTCACCGCATTTTCCGAGAGCGGCGCTGCCAGCCTGGCCAGACCCATCACGACCAGAAGACCGCCATCCGGCGTGCGTGGACATGAGCCCACCGTACGCCGAGCCTGCGAGCCACGCAGCGCCGCTCGCTTGGCAGCCTTTTTCGCAAATTTGAGCTTTTATTGACGGATTGGTGGGCGTCTATACCAATTCTCAATTGCCTCGAAGTAAGTTCGCTAACGCCCGCTTTCACAAGGAGACTCATGAGCCATCCATCGCCCTTCGCCTGCTTCTCCAAGCGTATCCTCACGTTGACTCTTATGGCGTCCAGCTTGGTGTCCTGTGTTGGCCAATCGGAAAGCTCCGGGCCCCCCAATCCCTTGCCGTTCGCCGAGCCGGACGATGCGCTGAGCCCCACCGCCTACCAAGAAAACTTCAACGGTCCCTCCGTTGACTCCAACATCTTCATCCCTCTCAACGCGGTGCTCAAGGTCTCCAACGGAGAGCTCAAGGTCACGCCCACTGGGAAAAGCGGCGGTGTCCTCGTCATGAGCCCGCTGCCCATGCTTCCCCCCTTGTCCTCGGAGAGCCCCAATTCTGCATGGGCCTACGGCGTTCGCTTTGAACCGGTCAGTCCCCATCCGAAGAAGGGGACCATCACCGTCAAGAGCCGTGGTCTCGGGGGCAGCACCATCGACCTTACCACGTACGACTACCTGACTGGTATCGCCACCACCGACGAACGAGACGTCTACGGCGCGCTGGCTTCGAGCAGCACGCCTTTTGCCACCGATCAGGCGCAACAGGCCGAACGAAAACGCACCTACAGCTGGTGGCCGCCCCTGTGTCAAGGTCCGCGCTGCGACTATGGCTTTGGCCTCGACGCCGACGGTCATGTCGTCATCTTCGCCCGCTGGCTCATTGGCCATCTCAACTCATCGATTGCAGCGCCCGACGCCGCCCCCGCGCTCGAAGGCATCGAGATCTCATCGACGATGCCATTCAAGCTGTCCTCGGTGACGATCGAGTCGGCGCCCACGCTATCGAGCGACATTTCTTCTGTCTGGTACCTGTCCAGCAACCGTGCGCCCGCAAACGGAGGGTCGAAGCTTACCCTGCACGGGACGGGCTTCAACTCCGCTGGCCTCTTTCAACTGACCATGGGTGGAAAGCCCGTTTCAACCACGTTGATCGACGACAATACAATCGATCTGGCTGTTCCTGGCGGTCCGGTGGGCCCGGCGCCCGTGGTCTTCACGAGCGGTGACGGCACGCTCCAGGTGGAGCTTGCCGATTTCCGTTATTATGCGGGTGCCGCCCCGCTGGCGCTCGCTCCGTTGCCTATCCCCAATGCTGCGTTGGGCGTGCCTTATTCGGCCAACATCAACGTGAGCGGTGGCACGGGCGCGGTTCAATTATCGATGATCTCGGGTGGTCTTCCCGCGGGTCTGAAGCTCAGCAGCGATGGCACACTGTCCGGTCTACCCAGCGCATCGGGCGTCTTTTCGTTCTACGTTTCGGCCACCGACGGAGCCAAGAACGAAGACGTGCGCGTCTACTTCCTCCAGGTCGACGGCTAGACCAGGCGGGCGCACCACGTAAGCCAGGAAGGGTGCTATTCGTCCAGCAAGACCCAAGTTGGAAAGCGCCGATCAGCAACCTTGCCGACCACGCTGAGCTCGACTCGCTCTCACCAACTATTTCGCGCCTTCATCCCGCTCCCCGCGCCAATCTGCCGACTGAATGAACGCGAGCGCCGCCGCCACCGCCGCGGTCGCGACAGGCCCGCTCGCGACCCGCTCGATCTGCTCCAGAATGGCCAGCCTAAGCGCGGGCCATCGCGCGTAATAAGCAGCCATCACCGTGGGGAGATTCATAAGGGGCGGATTGAGGCGGAAGAAATCTGGACCCAGGAGCTCGCTGGCAATCAAGGTCGACTGCTGGTCGGCCGGTTGGAGCGAATACGCTGTGGGGCTCCACACGGCCCCTTCTGCTGGGTTCGAAGGCACGAGGCCCCAGGTCTGGAATCCAAGGTTCGAGTTCGGGAGGAAGTGAAAGGGGCTGAAGGTGCCGTCTCCCAAGGAGAGGACGGAGATGGTGGAAAGCACGTCGCGGACGACATGCGCGTGCGGGCGAGCGAGCTCGTCGCGCCGCCGTTCCTCACCGACCACGTGCGCGATGGCGTCGACCGCGGGGCTCGCCGAGAAGGTCGCGCCGTCCCCGATACCGCCTCGAAGGGCGCGGAAGCCGGGCGGCGTCGCGGCGCCGTAGGCGATGTCGACCACGTGGAAGTCCCGATCGCGCGAGCCCCGTTCGTTGCTGAACATTTCCGGGTGCCAGCGGCGGATGTTCGCCGGATCGGGCTTCGGGACGTCGTTCCGAAGGGCCGCGAAAAGCCCGCCGAGCTCCTTCATGGCGCGCTGCCAGCTCGCGGAGGCCTCCTCGACCGAGGTGGCGCCGGGGCGCTCGCTCGGATCGCGGAGCGGCGGAAACACGGGCCGATCTCCGTGCCAGTTGAACGTGCTGATCAGCACCCGGTGTTTGAGATCGCCGAGCGTCAGCTCACCGAAGTAGCGAAGGAGCAGGTCCATGAAGTCGCGCTCTCCGAACCAACCGGCGAGCTGCATCCAGCTCAAGAGCTGATCGGTAGGATTGGAGTTCGTGAACGTGCCGGGCTCCTTCCAGAAACGATCGAGCTCGCCCGCGAGCACGGCTTCTCGGGGCCGCTCGTGCTTCGCCAGGAGCAGGGCGTTGACGGCCCCGGACGAGCACCCCGCGAATAGGTACACGTCCTCGCCGTTCAAGAAGGTTTTGTCCGCCTCGCAGAGCTTGCGAAGCCACAGGGCCGCGGACAGCCCGTAGATGCCACCGCCGTCGATGGAGAGTATTCGGCGCCTCGGTTGTCTCATGGTTTAGCCTCCTCCAGTCGTCCCGGCAGCATCGCGGCGAGCCCCTCCACTTCGGGCTCATCGCACATGCCGAGATGATTGCCCGCGACCGCGAACCGCCTATCGTCCACCAGCAGCTCCCTCCGGAGGTCCGTGTCGTCTCCGGCCTTTTCGTTGCTCACCTGGCTCACGGCGTGGGATCTCCTCGGCGAAATCAATAGAGCACTTACTTCGGGCATCGTCGGTCTCCGCATCGTAGCGCGCCCTGCCCCCGGAACGCCGAGAAATCGATGCGCCCCCCACGAATGGCCGCGCTAGCTCCAATCCCGAATCACCCGGTCCCATCCTCCCCTCCGAGCGCCCCATCCGGCGCCCTTCCCAGGTAGAAACGCCGCGTGCACGGCAAAGACGGATATCCTCCGGCGGAGTCCCACGGGCGAGCGCTCGGGGATCGGGACCGTTGACAGAAGGGCGTAGAGGATGCGAGGTTGAGAGGTCGTGTCGGACGCGCGCTGGCCTCTCTCGCACACGTCTGGTGTGCGCCGCCAACCCCCGGCGCAACGGAGCCGAGAACCATGAAAAATCGAACGATCCGCGGCCTGATCGCTGGCTTGGCGCTGGCCACCACCACCCTGGTCACCCTGGAGGCGTCCGCCGCGGTGCCGAGCACGCTCACCCATCAAGGGCGGCTCTACGACAGCAGCAACGCCCCAGTGAGCGGGACGGTAGACGTCGTGTTCGCGATCTACGACTCACCGAGCGCCAGCGTGCCGCTCTGGAGTGAGCTGCATCACCTGACCCTCGATTCCGGCTACTACTCGGCGGCGCTCGGCTTGATCGTCCCCTTCCCGTCGAGCTTGTTCGACGGCTCGACGCTCTACTTCGGACTCACCGTTGGCAACGACGTGGAGATGACCCCGCGCGCGGTGATTGGCAGTGTGCCTTATGCGCTGGTGGCGGGCGACGTGAATGGCGACATCCACCCCACGACGGTCTCGATCGCGGGGGTCGGCATGGTGATCGACGCGAATGGCCAGTGGGTCGGCAGCCCCGCGGGGCTCCAGGGGCCGGTAGGTCCCGCAGGCGCGGACGGAGCGCCCGGCCCACAAGGGCCCATGGGACCGGCCGGGCCCGCGGGGGCCGTCGGCGCGACGGGCGCACAAGGACCCATGGGACCGGCAGGGCCCCAGGGTCCGCAGGGCGTGGCGGGCTCTCAAGGCCCGCAAGGGGCGACGGGGCCCGCAGGCGCGACGGGCGCCACCGGTGCGACAGGCCCTCAAGGCCCCGCGGGGGCCAGCATCGCGTCCGTTCCCGCCGATTACACCGTTCACAACACGGGGGCAGACGTCGTCCCGGAGGTCTACAAATACCAGGATGCAGCCTGCACATCGGCCACACGAGGTGCCTTGGCGCTCACGCGCATTTCGGCGCAAGCGGGTCAGGACGCGCTGTGCGTGTGTATGGATGTGAACGGCGTCATGGAGTGGTGCTGTTTCAACCCTTGATCGCGCGAGGGCCGCGCGAAGCGCATGCTCTGCACGCCTGGAGCAGCGGGGCGCAGGGCCGCGCGGCACACTGTGGTTGTTCGGTGACAGCGCCAGCTCACGCGGCGCCGCGGACGATAGCGGATCTCGCCAGCTCGTCGTCCCACCGCACGGCACGGGGGATGCTGGTCCCGAGGCATGAGTCCGCTGAACGCCACCCGACTCTTGCAGAGCGCCCTGATCGCTTCCAGCTTCACCCT
Organism: uncultured Polyangiaceae bacterium; assembly: GCA_964383995.1. Classification (GTDB taxonomy): domain Bacteria; phylum Myxococcota_A; class Polyangia; order Polyangiales; family Polyangiaceae; genus CAYLJT01. Next base: position 3,443 of record CAYLJT010000322.1, on the reverse strand, counting down.
TCCCGCCTGCTCTGGAGACAGTGTGAAGCTCGGCGCGGACATCTTCCTGACCGCGCCCCTGGGCGCGTCCGCGGCCGAAGCCACCGCGCAACTGCAGGCGACTCTCGGGCTCGAGGACTGCTCGAAGCGTGATGGGGACTTGGACGCTTGCGTCTTCACGCCCCAGACGCCTGCTCAGGGCGCCTGGGCAAGGGCCGGTGCGAACGGCAACCTGGGCGCCCTCTCGTGGCTGACCGGAGGGTGCCTGACCCGGACCGGGCCGGGCTCCGCCGTGGTGTCCGCCGACCTGCCCTGTTGGAGCGGATCGTTGAGCGGCTACCCGAGCACCTACGACTTCGAGGCCGGCGAAGACGACGAGACCATCACGAGCACGCTCGAGACCTGGGCCTGGCCGACGACGAGCTTCACGATCTCCGGGACCGGGGAGAGCACGAAGGCTACCGTCACATGGAGCGGCTGGCCCTCCGAGACCGGAACCGTAACCATCCAGAACGAGGCCGGCGAAGAGATCTGGATGTCGTACAACGAGCACCTGGTGCCCTCGGCCGAGAACGTCATCGAGGTGCCAAGCACGGTCTTCACCGAGCCGGGCCACTACGAGGCGCACCTCGTAATCTACCAACCTGGAAACAACAGCGGAACGGACGCACTAACGATAAGCTGGCTCGACTTCGCCGCACCGATCGACGTCGGCCCCTGAGGCCGCACCGTCGCACCGTGCCCGCGGCTACGTGTTCTTCTTTCGTACGACAAACGCGGCGATCGCGCTCAACGAACGGAAGTTCTGCGGCGCGAGCTCCTCGTCGTCGACGGTGATCGCGAACGTCCTCTGGACGAAGCTGACGAGGCGAAGCAGGTTCAGCGAGTCGAGCACGCCCGATGCGATGAGATCCGCATCGTCGGGGAGGGGCTCGTTCATGCCGACGTTCAGATCCACGCGAATGAAGGAGACCACCGCGTCACGCACCGCCGATTCACTTAGATTCTCCGCACCCATTGGAACCTCAATCTCCTGTCCAAAGGCCTTGTCGACGCACGTTCGATGCGAGCGCCCCGTGTCGACCACCAGCCGCGCGAACTCGCGGGCTCGGGCCTTGTCGCCCTTGCGCGCGGCCCGCTCGCGGAAGACCCCTCCGCGCCCGTCGTGTCCCCGCGAGGCTCATCTTCCGGTGGAACCGTCGTGGTCTCATCAGCGGCGTCGACCATTCGAAGACAGGTTACTGAAGCCGTCCAGGGAAGTGACAGCGAATTCGCCATGGGACGCCCGATGAAAAAGCTCTATTTTGCCTACACCACCGGCCCTAGACCCTAGCCAGGACCTCCGTTACGAAGCAGCCCCATGGCGTGGGGTGCGCAGCCCTACCTTGCTGCGCACCCGGCACCTGCCAGAAGAAGCCTTGCCTTTGAAGGTTGCTTTGGTACTTTGCGGCCTTGGTCAGGAAAGGGCTCGGCTAATCCAATGGCACCGTTCGAACCGATAGGACCCCTCGTGGGTGGAGCGCTCATGGGACTGAGCGCGGCAATTCTTCTGCTCTTCAATGGTCGCGTCGCTGGCATCAGCGGTCTCTTCGAGGGCGTGCTCCGGCCGAAGCGCGGCGACGTCGCGTGGCGCCTGTGGTTTCTGTTGGGGCTCGCGGTGGGTGCCGTTGTCATGGTGCTGACTCGGCCAAGCTCCTTCGAAAGCACCCTTGCCCGTTCGACCATGGCCACCGTGCTGGCAGGCGTGCTGGTCGGCTTCGGAACGCGACTCAGCAGCGGTTGCACCTCGGGTCACGGGCTCTGCGGTGTGGGCCGGCTGTCCAAGCGCTCCATCGTCGCGACGGCCACGTTCATCGCGACCGGCGCCGTCACCGTGGCAATCATCGACCGCTTGCTTGGGGGGCGCGTATGAAAACCCAGTTTGTCAGCTTCATGGCCGGCCTGATCTTCGCCGTCGCGCTCGCCCTCGCGGGCATGGGGCAACCCTCCACGGTGGTCGGCTTTCTCGACTTTGGCGGGCAGTGGAACCCAAGTCTATTGCTGTTGATGTGTGCAGGAATTCCGGTGGTCCTGATAGCGCACGTGATCAGCCGCAAGCTCGCCAAGCCTGTCCTCGCCGAGCGTTTTCCTGCCACCACCGGTAACGTGGATGGTAGGCTGCTGGCGGGCGCGGCCATTTTTGGTGTGGGCTGGGGGCTCGGTGGAATTTGTCCCGGACCAGGCCTATTGTCGCTCGCAGCGGGTATCAAGGTTGGGCTGCTGATGGTCCCTGGAATGGCCGCAGGGATGCTGCTCCACGGCGTCTACGCTGGATGGCGGAAGGCGCCCACGGTGGACGAGACCGCGAACGCTGAACAGCCAACCTCCTGACGATCGCAGGTCGCCGTCGCCGCAAGGGATCATCCGAGATACGGAGCTCAACGGCTCGCCGCGCACAAAGGTCGGCTTGGAGCACCCTCCCCGCCCCCCGTTCGCATTCGTTCTTGTCGCTCGCCTCACAGAGTGGTAGGGACGGCTCCTGCTCTTTCAGCAGAATCCGATTGGAAACGCTGCCGCTGCCCATGCGGGGCGCTCTCGGGGAGGCTTCATGGTGACAAGGTTCGTGGTGCTGGCGGTGGCTTCTCTCGGAAGCGCCTTGATCTTCCCTTCGCTGGCTCTCGCGGACCAACCGTCCCCGACCGAGGCCGATCCCTCCAACGAGCAGCGGGCGACGGCGCTCACGACGGAAGGCGACGCCCTCTTTGCGGAGGGTCGCTTCGACGACGCGGCGACGCGTTTTCGGGCAGCCCTGGCACTCTCGGGGGATGCGCTCATTCTGGTCCGCCTGGGCGATTGTGAGGCCAATCTCGACCACCGCCCCGAGGCCTTGCAGCTTTGGAGTCAGGCCCTGCGCACTCTCCCTCAAGGTCCCGACCGCGTTCGTGTGGAGGGGCTCTTCAACACGCTTCGGCCGTCGGTGGGGGGCATCCAGGTGGTCGTCAGCGAGGTCGGAGCCACCATCGCCGCGGGCAGCTTTGTGGGCGAGTCGCCGGTCGACGAGATCTTCGTAGCCCCCGGAAAAACCACGGTGTCCATCAAGAAGGCAGGGTTCACCGACGCGACGCGGGTGGTCGATGCTCCCGCCGGGGCAACGGTCAAGCTGAGCATTCAGCTTGCGACAGCGGCGGATAGGTCGCCCCGCGCCGACCTCCTCATGCGTCCTCGCCGAAGCCTCGCTCCAGCCTATATCGCCGGCGGCGCCGCCGTTGCACTGCTCGGAACGGGCGTGGGCCTGCGCGTCTGGGGCAACAGCCGCGCAAGCGACGCAGACACGCTGTTGAGCGGGCTCGGAACTGGCACGCAGGGGAATGGCCCCTGTGTTGGCGACAACGTCTCAAAAGACTGCGGCGCCATAGCCACTCTCCGCGAAGACCACGACGACCTTGTCAATGCCAGTACGGGTCTACTCATTGTGGGCGGCGTAG
>CAYLJT010000321.1:0-9233 GCA_964383995.1 uncultured Polyangiaceae bacterium | reverse complement strand
CCCTACGCGGCTGCTCGCCGTGGGCTTCGGGGAATCGAAGCCCATCGCCCCCAACGAGCGGGCCGACGGCAGGGCGGAGAATCGCCGCGTGGAGTTTCACGTGGTGGAGATCGGCGGCATGTTGTTCAACACCAAAGACCCCACCGCCGGGGGCCTTTCGCTGCAGGTCCTGAGCAAGGAAGAGCGGCAAAAGCTGGTCGACGCCGCGCTGCCGAAGGCCGCGCCTCCGCCCCCGCCGTTCAAGCCGACGGGCGACGAAGTGAAGAAGATCGAGAAGAACGAGATGGCGTTGCCCGCCAAGAGCGACGGCGACAATAGCCCGTAGGTCTGCTCAAGGACCGAGGTGCCGAGCACGCACGTCCGAGACAGCGTAGCTCCGCAAGAGCGCTACCGTCTCGTTGAGCGACGTGTCGTAGACCATGACGTTGCCCTTCGGCGTCGCGTACTCGAGGAGCAAGTTGTCGTCCGTGGAGCTCTCCTCGCCCCCTTCTGTCTCGGACACGAAGCGATCGAGCTCGGCGCCCGAGGTCACCAGATCGTCGAGCATGGACACCAGGCTGGCCCCGTCCAGCGTGCGTGCGATGGTGGGCACTTGGGACCAGGTTTCTAGCTGCTTTTCGCTGGCGGTAAGCGGTCGTTCGCTGGCGACCAGGATGCCCTGGCCGCCCCCCACGAACAACGCGACGTGGGGGAACACACCGCGCAGCGTGTGAATGATGATGGCGAGCTCGCGGCGGCGGATGTGGTGGAGCTGAACCCACTGCTGCAGGACACCGCGCCCGCCCAAGCGGCTGCGCACGAGCTCGTAGAACTCGTGGCTGTACAGGCTCGAAGCGCCCGCGAACCACACGCTCGATAGCTCGATGGTGATGAGATCGTAGGGGTCCTGGCCCACGAGCAGCACGTTGCGCCCGTCGTCGATGTGCAACGTGACGCGCGGATCGTCGAGCGAGAAATAGGACTGGGGCGCGTAATATTTCCGGCTCGCTTCGACGATCGCGGGGGAGATCTCGGCCACGTCGATGTGCTCGAAGGGGTAGCTCGCGACGGCCCCGAGCGTTGTGCCGGTGCCGAGGCCGATCACCGCCGCGCGGCCCGTGTGCTCGACGAAGAGCGAAGGAAAGTGCGCGAAACGGCGTTGCGCGACCATCTCGCCACCGTCGTCCCCTTGGAACTTTCCGTTGGTGTACATGGTGTGGACGTCGCCGCGCCGCGCCACCGTGGTCACACCGCCGTGCACGTCCTCGCGCAGAAACTCCACCGCGTCGGGGCGCGGACCCTCGGTGAAATACACGTTGGCCCCGCTCGTCAGGCGCGCCAGATCCCAGCGCGGGAGCACCACGATGAACAGCACGGCCGCAGCGGCCAAGGCCAGGGGCAACCGGGATTTCGTTTGTGCTCCAACGGTTTTTTCGATGGGCCAGAGCGAGAGCGCCGCGAACATCAGGGCCACGGCGATGAGCGTGCCCTCGGAGCCAAGGCTCGGGAGCAGCAGGTAGCCCGTGACGATGGAGCCCAAGATGGTGCCGATGGTGTTGGCCACCGTCAGTCGACCCACGTTGCGCGAGACCCCTGGACGTCCACCCACGCGACCGAGCAGCAAAGGAAAGGTCGAGCCCATCCAGGCGATGGGGAAGACCAAAATCGCGAGCGCGGCGAGGGCTCGCACCACCTCGCGCCCGGCCCACGACGTGACATGGCGGCCGGCGAAGCTGAACAGCCGCGGCAGCTCGTCCCAGAGCGGCAGGGTGAGGGCCAGGGCGAGGGCGCTCGCGCCCAATCCGACGCTCAACGCCGCAGGACCAAAGCGGCGATTCAGACGCGGGGCGCGCGCGGCTCCGAAGGCGAGGCAGACCAAGAACACGGCGAGCATCAGGCCAAACGCGTAGGCGCTGTTGCCGATCAACAGGGCCAGGAGGTGCGTGCCGACGACCTCCGTGGCGAACACCAGGAAGCCCGACATCAGCGCGAAACCGCGCCACGCGGCCTCGACCGGCGCGCCGTCGTCGGCCGCGTCGCCGGCGCTTTTCGTCGAAGGGCCTGCGGACGCCGTGCTCGGCGTTTGTCCGAGACCGATGGCCAGCGCGCCGATCACGAAATTGGTGCACGCCGCGCCGATCAACGTGCCGCGAATGCCGAGGCTCGGGAGGATGAAATAGGCACCGAAGAGAGCCCCCGCGGCGCCGCCGAGGGTGTTGACCGCATACAGCTGGGAGAGGCGATGGGAGGGCGTTTTAGCGTCCGCTTGGGGCTCGGCCACGACGCGCGCGAGCAGGGGCAGCGTCGCTCCCATCGCGATCGTGGGCACGACGACCACGAGGGCGGTCATCAACGCGCGCGCGGCCGTGAGCAGGGACAGCGACTCGGGGGCGGCTCGCGCGACAGCGACGTAGATGCTCGTGAGCCCAGCGAGCGCGAAGGGCGAGGCGACGGCCGCGATCCCCACCAAGAGCTCGGCGACGCCGTAGGCGAGCAGCGGCCGCGCGAAGCCCCGCGCGCGTTTCCCGCCGAGGTGCGCGCCGAGCGCGAGGCCCGCCATGAAGGCAGCGAGGACCGTGCTGACCGCGTACGCGGTCGCGCCAAACACGTAGGCGAGGAGCTTCGAGAAGGCGACCTCGTACAGCAACCCCGTCATGCCCGAGAAAAAAAACAGGCTTGCAACAAGGGGAAAGCGGGCCTTCACGGGGCGCGCACCCTACACGAGCCGGCCCCTCGCGAGGGTCAAGATCGAGGACGCACCGGGGGCGAAACGCCGATGATGGACACGAGCGGCGCGTCCGACGGCGCGTTGCCGTAGGGGCAGTGTCGACACCGGGAGTTACAGCAGTAGCCGCGCTTCCGCAGAAACGTCGAGGTAAACACCATTTTTTCGCCCTCTTTGTAGAAGTCGATGCCTTCGACGAGAGGCGGAGGTTTCGGTGCGCTCATGGGAGGAGCTGGAAGCGGCCGAGCGTTCTCAGCGCGAAACCGAGCGAGTGTCCTCTGCCCCGCGTCGACGAGCAAGCACACGAACCCGAAGGTCGACAGGAGACCTCAATCTGTGCTGGATAGGACCCTGACCATGAGACCCCCCAGGCCCCCGGCCCCACCGATGCGCGCGTCGCGCGCGCTGGCGCTCAGCGCGCTCGTGGCCGTGGCGGCCGGGTGCGAAGACGAAAAACCCTTCGTTCCCTATGGAATCGACGCAAGCGTGGGGGCCGCGCCCGCGTCCGCCGCGGTCGTCGCGTCGAGCGCTCCGTCCGCGTCAGCCGCGCCCGTGGCGTCGGCGCCGAAGCCATCGTTCGCGCCGGTGGCGGGCAAACCTGCGCCGCCGGGTGGAAAGAGCTGGACGCTGGAGGGCGGCGTCACGGTGGAGCCTCCGCAGGGCCGATCGTTTCATGTGGGGTTCGATGGCGATGCCGATGGCGACGGCAAGAGCGACCTCATCGCGTGGGTCAAATCCCCCGACGACCTGCGCGGCGAGCTGTGGTTCGTGTCGGGCGCAAAGCCCCTCGAAGGACGCAATATCGTTACGTTGCCCGGAGATTTCGCGACGCGCGGTTGCGCCGTACAGGGCTCGGTCAGCACCGTCGGACCGACCACGCTCTCTCTGGAGGTCACCTCGCGCTGCCCCGACACGGGCATGCGCCCCGCGCGTTGGATCGCCATCGTCAGGCTCGCGGACCCGACGAGCCCCGCGGCGGGCGGCTCCTCGCTCCCCGAGCTGCGCTTCGAGGTCCGCCTCCTGCCCCCACCGGCACAGGAAGAGCTGAGCGTCACCATCGACGGCTCCGATGTGGACGCCGATGGTCGCGACGACGTGACCCTTGGTTTTACGCTCTCCGGAGCTCTCCCCTCATTCTCGGCGGCGCGCCCGACGAGCGCCAAGCTCAGGTTTTTCGATCGACCCGCGGGGCTCTCGCGCGATCCCTCCGAGCCCTCCCTGTCGCTGCGCGCTGCAGCGTCCAGCCTGGTGGCCGAGGCCTCGAAGAAGAAGCCCGCGTTCAATGTCCGAGACGGCGCGCGCGCCATTCAGCGTTTGCACCGGCACCTGTGCGAAGACGCGGGCGGTGCGTTGTTGAGCACGAGCGCCGGGGGGATCCGTTGTGCGGACGCCAAGGCCATCGAAGATGCCACCTACGCCGAGGCGGTCTCGGCCATTCAGCAGGGCAACGTGGCGTTGGCCCTCGATGGTGCGTTGCGCCTCGACGTCGTGACCGACGACAAAAGCCAACGCCGCAAGGACCTCGCCAAGCAGCTCGCGAAGGTGCTGCCCTCGGCCGCGATGAAGGAGCCGCGACGCCTGCAGGCGGTCCCGGACAGCGGTGATCCGGCGAGCGCGGCGCAGTCGCCCCTCGCCTTCGAAAACGCTGGAAACCTGCTGATTCGCACGAGCTCGGGCGTGATCCGCGCGGCCGCCGAGGACCTACGCGAGACGCCTGCTCCCGAGCTTGCGCCGTGGTCGTCGACGCTCGACGCGGAGCCCCGGCCCGACGCCGCAAAGGCCACGCTGCGCGCGGTGATTTCGCGCTGCGAAGAGCCGCTCTTGATCGCCGAGGTGGGCTCCGCCAGCGACAACACCTTGGCGCCAAAGACTGTCCCATTGCCGCTCTTCGCGTCGGTCAACGCCGACGGCACGCCCGCCGCGCGCTGCGAAAATCTCCCCAAGGTGCGCGCTACGCCGATCGATCATCAAGGCGCCGTCGTGACGTTCGCCGTGGGCACGGTCCCCATCGAAATCGACACCAGCGGTGCAAGCCCCGAGGCCCGCCTCGCGGCCCTGCCGACCAGCAAGAGCGAGAGGCGCCTCGGCTCCGCGCGCTCCCCCGACGGCTCCACCACCGCGTTGCCTTCGGCGCGTGGCCTGCTCGTGATTTCAAGCCACGGCGCCAAGCTCTGGACCTACCCCGAGAGCACGAAGTTGAGCGGGTGCGTGCCCAACAACGGCGGCACGCGCGTGGCGTGCGTCAACGGCACGGCGGCGCTGGTGTTCGATACGCCTTGAGGTCAGAACGCTTCGCCGAACACGATCGAGAACGCGATCGGTAGCCCGAACACCTCGCCCGGATCGCCCTCGTCCACCACACCCGGCGCCGTGTCGATGGCGACGCCGGGATCACTGGGGAGGGCGTTGCATACGGAGCGTCCCGAGCTGTCGGTGGTGGTGCCCGTGATCTGGAGACAAGGCACGCGGTAGCCAACGTCCGCGCGCAGGGGCCCGACCGGCGTGTCGTAGCGCAGACCGAAGCCGACCGAGACATGCGGGTGGGTAAGCCGAAACTGGGTTTGGCCCCGGGTCACGTCGCTGGCATCGCCGAAGACGGCGCCCCCGAGGGTGCCCCCGCCGAGATCCGAAACAATGGGAAAACGAAGCTCCAACGTGGACTCCCAGAGGGTGCGCCCGCCGGCCACGACGAGCTGCGAGTCGACCGCGTCGGGCACCACACGGGGGCCAATGCTGTTCGTGGGGTAACCGCGGTTGGAGTACGGACCGCCGCTGAAGAAGCCACGAAACGCGAAGAGCTGAACGTCCCGCGTGAAGGCCTGAGCGTCTTGACGTTGCGCCGCAGGGGTCTCGTCCTCCAAGAATGTCCCGTAGTTTCTCGGGAACAAAAGCCCCATCACGCCGCGGAGTCCGAGCGTTACCTGAGAGGTGATCGGCGCATAGAGGCGAAGCTCGGGGCGCAAACGCACATCGCTCGTGTCGCCGCCCAAGAAGCCGCCCGCGTATTGGAAGCCCATACCGACGTAGACACCTTTGTTTGGGCTCAAAGGATCGGGGAGGCCGTTTTCGCCGAGGCGGTAGTCGAACCAGGCGAGCGTCTCGAGGTGGCGTATGCTGACGATCTCGTAGGACGACGGCGGATCGGCGTTGTTGAACGAGAAGGGGTCGTCGATTTGCCAGTGGGCGAGCTCGGCGAGGTAGAAGAGGTGAGCCCTGCGCTCCGAGTCTTCGCCGAGCTTTCTGCTCTTCGACGTGAACAAACTGTCGAAGTAGCGCTCCACGCCGAGGGTCCCGGTGTACTCGTCGTAGCCCACGATGGCGCACTCGGGGGCCACCACCGTGTCGCCGTTTTCGGCCGCGCGGTAGCACACGTCGATGGTGTCGATGGCGCTCTGTTGCTCGGCGCGAAAACGGCTGTAGCCGACGCGCACGATGCCCGTGGTGCGCGCCTCCAAGAGCTGCGGTTGACGGAACTCGAGCCGCGATTTGATCTGCGGGAGCAGATCGGTCGGCGTGTGCAAGTAGGCGATGGACGTCGGATAGAGCACGAGGCCCGGGCGGGCTTCGATGCTGAGGCGCCGCAGTCCTCCGAGGAAGTTGCGGTCCTCCCAGCCGGCGACGAGGTGCGATTCGAGCTCGGCGCCGATGGTGGCCCCGACGCCGAGCTTGACGCTGCGGAGCTTGCCCGGTTTGGCGGTGAAACGAACGGGAACGACGCTGGTCCGCGCTTCTCCTTCGCCGGCGAGGAGGGGCTGAATCTCGACGGACGAGAACACGCCGAGCTCGGCGAGGGCGTATTCGGCCTGCTCCAACTTCGCGGTGGAGAAGCGGTCGCCTTCCTCGAATCCGATCGCACGAAGCACCGAAGCCTCGGGAATTTCCCCGGTTCCGCGCACGGTGATGGGACCGAAGGTGCAGCGCGGCCCGAGGGTCGGCACAAACACGATGGTCGCCGTGCGCGCCACCAGATCGACGTCGACCTTGCCCTCGACCTTCGCGTACGCGAAGCCTGTCTCGGTCATGGCGCGGACGAGCGCGCGCTTGACCATGTCGTATTTGGCCTCGTCGAAGGGCGCTCCAACGCCGAGACCGCCGTCCTTGGTGCGCGCCCGCGACAGCACATCGGAGGCCGCCGCAAAGGCGTCGAAGGCCTCCTGGCTCGCGCTCCAAGCCTTCTCGTCGAAACCGATCGAGCTGACCGTGACGACCGCGCCGGGATCCACGGCGATCTCGACGCGCACCTTTTCGGGCCCGACCTTCAGCACGCGGGCCGCGCGAACGTGCGCTCCGTAGTACCCGCGAGCGCGGTAATAGCGCTCTACACGCGCGAGATCGCGCTCCAAGACAAAGCGGTCGAAGGTCTCGTACTCGACCACGACCGTGCCGAAGAGCGTGCGCCGCGTCTCCGCCGTCGCGATGCTGGCCGCGAGATCGTCGGCGTCGATCTCCTCGGTGCCCTCGAAGGCCACCTCTTCGATGGGGCAGCCCTGGAGATCGGGCCGTTCACACGCGCCTTGGGGGTACGAAGCGCTGCGACAACCGCTCAGAGCAACGAGCGACAGCGCGACAACGAGCGCGGGCAGCGCCCAAGCGAGCAACGACCTCGGGGGACGCAAGCGAACCCGCGTGGTTTGCGACAGCCGCTTGGATCGATGCGCGTTTCCCGACGTGACCCCATTCCTAGCGCGACTTCGCGCGAAGCTCAGGGCTTCTTTTTCATGCCCGGGAGGTAGGCCTTCTCGGGGGGCGGCTCGAGGTACTCGACCGTCTCGACCGACATGATGCCGTACTTCGGGTTGGCCGCTGCACCGCTCGTCGCCTTGGTGAACGTGACACCGTAGGTGCCCTTGACCTTCACCTTCGCGCCGACATTGGGCACGGGGTTCGGCATATCGACGCCGTAGAAGACGTCTTGAACCTTGACCTCACCCTCTTTGCCCTTCGGGGCTTTGTCGATCTCTTCGATGAGGTTGTAGATCTGGGCGAAGTTCGAGGCCCAGCCCATGACCGCGATCATGTCCTTGGTCTCGCCCTTTTCGTCGGCGATGTAGAAGCGCGGGACCTCGGCCTTGCACTCCGCGGGATCGGCCTTGCCGGTCTTGTGGATGGCGCATTTCGCAGCGCAATCGGTCTGCTGCACGCCGGTGCCGGGCTCGACGCCGTTCTCGTTGGAGCAGAGGGTCGTGTAGTTGGTTTTGACCACGTACCCGACGATGCTGATGTTCTTGTTCAGCACGTCTTCCGCGTGAACGCGGCTGCGCAAATCGTGGGTGACTCCCCAAATGGTGTACGCGTCGCCCACCTTCTTCTGCTTTTGAGGCAGGGTCGGCACCGCAGGCAGGCTCGGCACCTTGCCGCTCGGCGCGGGCTTGGGCACGTAGGCGTCTTCCTCGGTGCAGCCGGCGACGGTGGAGAGAGCCAAAAGGGCGGCGAAAACGGTCTTCGTCGAGGCGTTCATAGTCCTCTAGAACAGGGGTGGTCGGAGCGAACGGGTATCACGCTCGACACGACCACGTAAAGATAAAGTCGGGGCACGGGGGGCACGCCTTCCCGGCGACTTTTTCGATAGGCTCTCCACCATGAGCATCATTCTCCAGGCGCCGTTCGAGGCATCCCGCGTGCTGGGCATGATCCTCGCTGGCGGAGAAGGCCGCAGGCTCGCCCCCCTGACGAGTGATCGCGCGAAGCCCGCCGTCCCCTTCGGCGGCCGCTACCGCATCATCGACATCGTCCTTTCGAACTTCGTTAATTCGGGCATCCACCGCATCAAAATTTTAACCCAGTACAAGAGCGCGTCGCTTGAAGAGCACGTGGCACGCTCGTGGCGCTTGTCGCCCATGCTCGACAACTTCATCGAGACCCTGCCGGCCCAGCAACGCACGGGAATTAGCTGGTTTCGAGGCTCCGCGGACGCGGTCTACCAAACGTCCCACGTCATCCGCGATGACACGCCCGACCACACGGTGATCTTCGGCGGTGACCACGTTTACAAGATGGACATCCGCCAGATGTTCGCTCACCACCTGATGAACGAGGCGGATCTGACCGTCGCGGCGATCCCGTTTCCGCGCTCCGAGGCCACCGATTTCGGCGTCATCGAGGCCGACGAAGCGGGGCGGATCTTGGCGTTTCACGAGAAGGTGAAGGACCCGCCGGCGATGCCGGGTCGCCCCGAGATGTCGCTTGTCTCGATGGGCAACTACATCTTCCGGACGCCGCCTCTGCTCGACGCGTTGAACGCCGACGCGAGCCTCGAATCGAGCGCCCACGACTTCGGCAAGGATGTGGTGCCGTGGATGGTAAAAAACGGCAAAAAGGTCATCTTTTACGACTTTCGCACGGGCATCGTGCCGGGCGAGGAGTCGGACAATCACTACTGGCGCGACATCGGGACGCTCGACGCCTACTGGCACGCGCAGATGGACCTCGTGGCGATCAAGCCCGCCTTCAACCTCTACAACCACCGCTGGCCGATCCGCACCGGCATCAACCACGATCCGCCGGCGAAGTTCGTGTTTCGCGAGGAGGG
>CAYLJT010000320.1:0-9235 GCA_964383995.1 uncultured Polyangiaceae bacterium | reverse complement strand
TGAAGTAGATGCTGCAGCCGTCGGGGTAGGCGTGGGACAGGTGGGCCATCACGAACACCTGTCGACCCAGGGCCTGGCGCACGCCTTCGTACAGCCCGCGCAGCTTCGACCAAGGCGAGGCGACCTCCATCGTGTCTGTGAAGGTGCCCGCGCGGATCATGGGCGCTTGCCGGTAACTGACCCCGTAGCGGTGCGACAGCCACTTTCGGGCGGGCTCTTCACCGAGCGACTGGGCACCTCCCAAGGCACAAAGCCCGTGGGCCTTGGCCAGGTCGTGCTTCGCTTCACCCGGCTCACCCTCGAAGATCAAGACCAACATCGCGCCGCCAAAGACCTTGGAGCCCAGGGCGTCGACCAGGCCATTCAGGGCCCCCGGTTGTTGCAAGATCGAGCGCAAGACGGCCGCGCTCGCGCCGGGCGTGGAGGGCCCCTCCTTGTGCTTTTCCGAGCCCTTGGTCTTCACCTTGCCACGGCGGGCCAACATGGTGTCGAAGGGGTCGTAAAGACGCGCCACGGCGGGCCTCAAGCCCGCTTGAAAAATGGCGCGCATCGCCTCCCAACCGGCCTCCACGTTGGGAAACGAATAGCCCGCATAGGCACGCTCGCTGGGTGCCTTGCACAGCCGCAGCTTGGCCGCCGTGACCACGCCCAGCACGCCCTCACTGCCAATGATCAGCGGGGTCGCGTCGGGCCCCGCCACGCGCCGTTGAAAGCGCACAACGTCGCCCGTGCCGACCACGCACTCGAGGTCGAGCACCATGTCTTCGATTTTGCCGTAGCGCCCGGAACATTGGCCCGCGCTCCTGGCGGCGACCCAACCCCCGACGGTGGAGCACAGGATCGACGACGGAAAGTGGCCGAGGGTGAGGTTCTGTCGCTGGAGGTCTTCTTCGAGCGTGAAGCCCAGCGCGCCCGCTTCGACGTCGAGGGTCCGCGCGTCGCGATCGAGGCTGCGCCAACGGGCCATGCGCTTGAGGTCGAGCACGATGGTGCGATCGTCCGGCGCGATGCCGCCGCACACGCCCGAGCCCGCGCCGAAGGGCACGACCGGGAGCCCCTCGCGCGCCGCGAGCGCCACGATTTGAGCCACTTCCTGCGTGTTGCGGGGCCACATGACGAGGGCTGGCTCGCTTTGCGGCAGGCGCCCATCGCGCACGCCGAGGTGGTGGCGCGGGAAGAGGTCGCGGGAGTAGGCCACGCGATCTACCGGCGAGGCGCTGCTCGGCACGTCGGGCAATGCTTTGAGCACCAACGATTCCACGCCGACGTTCATGGCTGGGGCGCCCTTATGTCTTTTCGGCCAGCACGATCAGGCGCGGCGATTCGGCGCCGAAGAACACGCCGGGGTGCGACGGGTGGCCCGTGACCTCGACGACTTTGAAGCCCGTTTCGTGGAGCATTTGGCCGATTTCGTGGAGCGCGTAGAGGCGAATCGAATAGTCGACCTCGCGCGAGCGCCCGTCTTCGAACATCGCCGTGCGCTTCACGCGCAGGCGGCTCGTGAAGAAGTCCATGTGCATCTCATCCATGCACACGCAGCCCTCGCCTTCGAACCACACGAGGCTCGGCGAGCGCGACGCGATGTAGTCGCGGTTCGTCAAATCGAGCAGCAAAAGCCCGCTCGGACGCAGCGAACGACGGGCGCGGAGCAGCACCTCGCGGTTTCGATCTTCGTCGAAGTAGCCGAAGCTCGTGCCCCAGCAATACACGGCGTCGAACATCTCTTCGAACGCCATTTCCCGCATGTCGCCCTGCAAGAAATTGATCTTTTGCTGGCGCGTTTGGGCCTCGTCCGCGGCGCGCGCGAGCATGGCGAGGGAGAGGTCGTAGCCGACGACGGTGTAGCCGCGGCTCGCGAGGTCGACCGCTTGACGCCCCGCGCCGCACGCCAAATCGAGCACCACGGCGCCTTTTTCGAGGCCCAGGCTCTGCTCGATGAAGTCGACCTCGTGGTGCACGAAGCTGTCTTCGAGGCGGTCCATCGTGCGCAGGAAGTCGTCGTCGAACAGATCGTCCCACCACGATTTGGGGCGCTTTTTCGACTCGATGGGCGCTGCGGAAACGGGCGGCGGTGGCGAAGCGACGGGCGGGGCTGCGGCCGCGGGAGGCGGCGGTGGCGACGCGCCGGGTGGCGCCTTCGGCGGTGGTGGCGGTGGCTTGCGCGGCGCCGCTTCGGCGCTGGCCTCATCGACCTCGACAGGGATGTCGATCTCTTCCTGGAGCTTGTCGCGCGGATCGCTCTCGCGATCGGGCTCGATCTCTTCGAGCTCGTCGTCGGTGCGCGGCGCTTCGATCGCGGGGACGTGCGCGGCCGCCTCGACGGGCGGCGTGCTCGTCGGCTTCACGGGGGGCGCGCTCTTCGGCTTCGCCGGGGCCGCGTCCTTCGCGATGGCCGCTTCGATGTCGGCGAGCGTCACGCGTGGCAGCTCCAACGTCGGCGCGCTCGCGGCTCGCTCTTCTTCTTCGTCGTCGACGGAGGCCACCTCGGGCGCAGACGGGGGCGGGACCTCGAGGGGCTCCATCGCCGGCAAGTCCGACGCGATGGAAATGATCGGCATCGGCCGGATCACGAAATCATCGGCGGAGTCCGGCGCGTCTGCGAGATCGGGGCTGCTCGTGCGGTTGTCCGAGACATGCCCGGCGTCGGAGGGGCGCGAAATCCGATCGCTGCTGGGCTCGTTGCCCGGCACGGCGTCGTTCGGGATTTGCACCGTGCGCCGCGAGCGACGCCGTTGGCCGTCCGCGGCTTGGGGCGCGACCGCCGCGGTCGGGATCGGCGTGTCGAGCGCGGGGATGGCCGGCGGACCCAGGCGAAGCTCGGGCGGAAATGGGCTCGCGGGCGGCATGTGCGCGGGGAATGGGCTCGGCGAAATGGGTGGCGCTGGCGTCGACGCAGGGCCCTGCAGCGTGGAGGTTCGCGGCCTTGGCGCACGCCCCTCCGCGGGAGGAGAGGTCGGTCGAGCACCCGGCCGCGGAACCGACGGCGGAGCGGGGATCGACGGCGGATTCGTGATCTCCTTGTCGCTCATGTGCCGCTGATTTCGCTCCCGAATGCCTGGGTCGACGGTTGAGCGGGGCTCCCGAGGGCCTCGCCAAGGAGGATGGGACGGGGCGCCGCGTTCCATTCGGCGCACCTGCCGCGCTCGACGAACACGATAGCCGTGGAGCCCAAATGAAACATGCCAATCTCGCCGCCGCGCTCGACGGGCAGCGGGGGATCGACGCGGTGATTGCCGAGCGGGACGTCGCGCCCGGGCACCGCGCTGACCGTGATGCGACCGACGACGATGGCGCCGACCATGACGACGGTCACCCGCCCATGGTCTTCCGAGTCGATGACGATGGCGACCCTTCGATTCTTCGCGAAGAGGCCGGGCACGTGGCGCTCACCGATGGAGTTGACCGGGAAGTAGTCCCCCGCCATCGAGCGCACGAGGCTGATTTTGCCGGCGACGGGCGAATGGACGCGGTGGTAGTCGCGCGGTGAGAGGTAGACGACGGCGAAGTTTCCGCCCTCGTAACGAGCGGCATCGGCCCGATCACCCACCAGGTCTTCAACGCGATACGGCTGCCCCTTCGCCATCAGACGGCCGTCGCGATCGATGGGTCCGGCGGAGGCCACGCGGCCATCGGCGGGGCTGATGATCGCCTTCGGATCGGACGCCAAGGGGCGCATGCCTTCGCGCAGCGGCCGTGTGAAAAAGGCGTCGAAGCTCGGGTAAGGCGTCGAGCGCTCTTCGGCCTCGTGAAGGTCCACGCCGTACGCGCGCACATACAGGCCAACCACCGCGCTCGCCAGCGCGTCGGGCAGCGGCACATCGCACAATTGGCCGACGGCCCTCGTGATTTTCGCCCGCGGAAGTACTCGCAGGAGCTGTGCAGCAGCGAAGCTTGTGACGGTCATGGGCTCCCGCAAGGGATACAGGGACACGTGATGCTAGAGCCCTCGCAAGAGCCTGGTCAACGCTTCCAACCGGGATCGATCCGAATCAGCGCGGGGCGCCCCAATTCGGATCGCCCACCCCCAGGACACCCTCGAAAAGACCTTCGTTTGCGGCTGTTTTCGCGATTCGCGGCGGGGCACGGACCTCGCAATAGGGGCAGGCGTACCCATACGAAGCGAGGAGCAAGACCATGGAGATCACGTTTTGGGGTGTTCGAGGCAGCATTGCCGCGCCGGGCGGCGATACGGTCGATGTCGGTGGCAACACGAGCTGCGTCGAGCTCCGCTTCGACGATCAGCGTGTGATCTTCGACGCCGGCACCGGCATTCGACGGCTCGGCGAACGCATGATGGGTGAGGGCAAGACCGCCGCGACGATCCTGCTCTCCCACCTGCATTGGGATCACATCCAGGGCCTGCCCTTCTTCGTGCCGGCCTACGTGCCGACCTCGAAGCTCGTGATCGCAGGCGACGCGCATGGCGCGGGCTCCCTCGCGGCGGCCCTGGCGACCCAAATGCGGGCGCCCAATTTCCCCGTGCGCTTCGACGAGCTCGGGGCGGACATTCAATTGCGCGAGACGCGCCCCGGCGACGGCTTCGCCATCGGGGAGGCGCGGGTGCGCGTGGCCAAGCTCAACCACCCCGGTGGCGCCCTCGCCTACCGCCTCGATCTCGGCCAGAAGTCCGTGGTCTACGCGACGGACAACGAGCACTACGCCTGCGTCGATCCGGCGCTGAAGGCCTTCGCCGAGGGGGCCAGCGTGCTGATTTACGACGCCCAATACACGCCCGACGAATACGCGGGCGTGGGCGGTCGACCGCGGGTCGGCTGGGGCCACTCGACGTACGTCGCCGCGGCCGAGCTCGCCTCTGCGGCGGGCGTCGAGAAGCTCGTGCTGTTTCATCACGATCCGCAAAGGACCGACGCCGGTGTCTCGGACATCGAGCGCCGCACGCGGGAGCTGTTCCGCGCCACGGTGGCCGCCCGCGAGGGCCTCACGCTGCAGGTCGGGAGCGACGACAGGACGAGCGCCGTGCGCCGAGAGACCGACGGGATGACCGCGCGGGCGGCCTAATATGCTGGCGCTCTCCGCCATCGTGACGGGGCCCCGCGGCGCCCCTATCCTGGGCGCGGCGTCTTCATCCATGTCCTCGCGGCTCTCGCTCCTCGTCGATCTCGCGACCTTGCTCGCCCGCGAGGTCGACTTCGATGCCTTGCTCGCCACCGCGTGCGAGCGCCTCGCGCGGGCCCTCAAAGCCGATAGAGCCACCATTTGGCTGGTGGACGCGGAGCGCGGCGACCTCGTCGCGCGGGTCGCGCTCTTGCCCGAGCTGCCCACTCTGCGCCAGCCCATCGAACGGGGCATCGCGGGCTACGTCGCGCGCACCGGCGAGGTCGTGCGGGTGGACGACGCGGCGAGCGACCCGCGCTTCGATCCGAGCGCCGATAGAGCCACCGGTTACACCACACGCTCCATGCTGGTGGCGCCCATCCGCGAAGAGAATCGCGCGCCCGTGCGCGGCGTCGTGCAGCTCTTGAACCGCGACGGCGGGCCCTTCGACGACGACGACGAGCGCTACCTCGTGGCCCTCGCCACGCAGCTCGCGCGGGCCCTCTCGCTGACGACCTTGCGCGCCGCCGATGGCGATGGACCGGGCGTCGTGCTGCGCGGTCCGTTCAATCGCATCGTCGGTCGCAGCGACGCGCTGCGCGCGGTGTACGAGCGCGTGACGCTCGCCGCGCAGACCGACGCCACGGTCTTGTTGCGCGGCGAGACCGGCACCGGAAAGGGCCTGTTTGCGCGGGCAATTCACGTCAATTCGTCGCGTCAGGCCAAGCCCTTCGTCACCGTCGATTGCACCACGCTGCCGGCGCAGCTCGTCGAGAGCGAGCTCTTCGGTCACGAGCGTGGGGCCTTCACGGGGGCCGACAGACGCGTGCCGGGGAAGGTCGAGCTCGCCGAAGGAGGCACGCTGTTTCTCGATGAAATCGGCGATTTACCGACCGACATCCAGGGCAAGCTTCTGCGCTTTCTGCAAGAGCGCACCTTCGAGCGTGTGGGCGGACGCACCCCCCTGCGGGCCGATGTTCGCATCGTGTGCGCGACCCATCGCGATCTCGAAAATGCCGTAAATTCAAGGACATTTCGCGAAGATTTGTACTACCGGATTCGGGTCGTCGAAATCGAGCTACCGCCCCTGCGCGATCGAGGCTCTTCGGAGATCGAAGCCCTCGCGCGGCACTTCGCCGACGTCTTTGCCTCGCGCTACGCGCGGCCCGCACCGACCTTCGAACCGCAAGCGCTGGCCGAGCTCAAGAGCCACACCTGGCCCGGCAACGTGCGCGAGCTGGAGCATTGGATCGAGAGCGCCGTGGCTCTCGCGCCGGACGGCCGCATCGCGGTCGCCAACCTGCCTCGGCGTCGCGGTCGCGGCGGCGTCGAGGGCGCCGCGGAGCCTATGGAAACGAAGGCCTCCGTGCCGCTCGGTCTGAGCCTCGACGAAGCCACGCGGCGCTACGTGGAGGGCACGCTCGAAGCGGCAGCGGGCAACAAGACCGAAGCGGCCAAGCGCCTCGGCATCGGTCGCAACACGCTGTCCCGCTGGATCAAGGGTTGACGGCGGCAGCCTGGGCCGCGATTTCCTCGTGGAAAGCGCGGAAAACCGACTCTTCGGGCCAAGCGGGGGCGCCCGCGATGAGCTTCTGCGCGCGGGCTCCGTCGCGCGTGTCGATGGCCACCACGGCGGCCGCGTAGCGCATCGCCCAATACACGAGAGGGCTTGCTTCTGCGGTCTCCTCCAACAGCTCGGCATCGCCCGGGAGGGCGCCGTGCGCGAACGCGCGGGCGAACGCGCCCGACGCACGCCGGAGCTGCTCGACCTTGCGCACGAGCAGCGGGCCCACGTTGGGGATGGGCAAATCGGCGAGCTTTTCGGCCCGTTGCAGCGCTTCTTCGGTGTCCCCTTCGAAGGTGCAGAGCAACGTGTCCAAAAAGAGCCGATGCTCCAAGGTCGCGTCCCACGCTGGCCCGCGCGCCGCTGCGGCGATCGCCTCCCGCGCGTGCTCCTTCCAGCCAAACGCGGTGAACGCCGTAGCGGCCATCAGAGGCGCCATGGTGCTGCGATGGGGCGTTCGCTGGGCCGCCGGCGCCCAGCGCGAGAGCAAAAGCTCGACGTCCCCCGAGCGCGCAATCTTCTTCGCCTTTCGTTTTGCCAAGAGCCGCGTCGCCACGACGGCGCTCACCGCCACGAGCAGCCCGAGGGCGACGAGCGGCTCGTACCAGGCGTAGCGAAGCGCCGCTGCGGCCAGGGCCGCGGAGACGACGTAGAGCACCTTCGTTAGGAGATTGGTCTTGGGCTCGGCCTCGGGGTCCAGCATCCGCACAGCCCTCCCAAGGTAGGCACGGCGGCGCGCTCCGTCAAAAGAGCCCCTCGACAAGCGAGCGCAGCGCAGCTAGGAAGGCCTCGCAGCTGTGGAGCCGCGTATGGGTCTGCCGACCACGCGCCGCGAACCCGCCAGGTCCGGAAGGAAGCAACGGTAACGGAGAGCGAGTGTGGCAGGCCCTTTCCACTTTTGTGGCTTGCGCGAGGGAGTTTGGCGTTAAAACCGCGCGTCGTGAAAGAAACGGCCGAAACCAAGCCTGACGCACCCGAGCTCGAAGAGCCTTCGCCGCTCGACGCGTCGCCCCCGACGTCGGCCGAAGCGCCCGCCAAAAAGGCCAGCGACGAGCCCGCACCGAAGAAAACCAAGCGCGGCTTCCGCGGTCGCCTGAAAGACGCGCTGCCGACGCTCATCACCATTTTGGTGACGCTCGTGCTCATCGACGTGATGTGCATGGCGACGGGGCTCTTCCCGACCCGTTATCGCAAGGGTCACCCCGTGCTCGGCTTCTTTGATACCCGCGGAATTCCCGGGGGTTTCGACGGCTTCGGGACGGTGCCCGAGCTTGCCAAAGACGAGAGCCTGCGCAAGTACCACCGCAACGAAGAGGGCTTCTTCACGAAGCGCTCGATGGACGATTTCACGAATCACCCCACCGGCAAGCGCATCGTCGTGGTGGGCGATTCGCACACCGATCTTCCCTACAACTTCGACAAGACCCACATGGGCGTTTTGGAGAGCACGCTCCACGAAAAGGGCGGCGCCACCTGGGCCGGCGCCGAGGTCCTGGGGGCGGGTCACGGCAAGTGGTCGCCGCTCCAAGAGATGATGCTCTACGACTTTCGGTTTCGCGCGCTGGGCGTCGAAGTCGTGTTGATGAACTTCTATACGGGCAACGATTTTTACGACCTCATCCGCACCGACGACAGGCCCCACCTCGTGGCCAAGGCGGGCGGTGGCTACAGCGTCGAGAAGCCCGTTTGGGTGGCCTACTACGACCCTGACACCGACCCCCTGTGGCGCCAGAGCCGCGTGCTGTATTTGGGCTTTTTGGGCCTGCAAAAGGCCGGCGTCGACAACACCCTCGACAAGGTCGCTTATGCCCGGCAGGCGGCAGATGCCTTCGGCGTGGGCTTCTGGGAGTCGATGTCTTATCTGAACGATCTGCGCCTGTCGCAGGACGACGCGGTCTGGTACGACGCCGCCTATGCGGCTCAGTGCCTGAATCAGGCCCTGTTCTTCAAGCACTTTCCCGGCTCCCATCAAGAGGCCTTGAACCGGGCGCGCTACGTCCTCGAGTCGACGAAGCGCGAGATGGAGGCGAAGGGCGACAAAGCCATGTTCGTGCTGTCGCCGATCCCGTCGCGGCTCTTTGCGCAGCCCGATTTGCCCGACCCCATCTACGACAGAATCCTCGCGCGACTGCCGCTCACCAAGGACGAGGTCGTCCGCATGGAGTCTGAGGGCTACGAGCTCTTGCGCAAGGCCGCTGAGGAGTCAGGGTGGCTGTTCGTCGATACACTGCCGCTCTTGCAAGCCGACAAGGGCATGACCTACTTCCCCTCCGACTTGCACATTGCCCCCGACGGCTCAGCCCTCGTCGGCAAGGCACAGGCGGAGAGCATCATCGCGGCTTGGGCCGCAAAACACGTCGAGCCTACCCCCCCGCCGGCCCCAGCGCCCGAGCCCGCGCCCGCCCCTTGACCGAGACAAGCCAGCGCGTTGTCCGAGACGCCTGGCGAAGTTTGCGCACAAAAACCGCTGATTGTGCCGTCTAGGCCGTGAGCTCGGCGCTGAGCGGCGAGAGCTCGATACCGAGGCTCTTCGACAGCTCGAAGATGCGCTCGTCCCGGTAGAACTCGCCGAACAACTCGCCCAACGTGCTGGCCCCTTGACTTCCTGTTTATTGT
>CAYLJT010000319.1:0-9239 GCA_964383995.1 uncultured Polyangiaceae bacterium | reverse complement strand
GCCGCTCGGCCCGCGCCGCGAGGCTGCCCGAGGCCCCGAGCACCGCGCCCGCGAGGGCAGGATTTTCGCTCGCTGTCAACAGACTCGCGAGGGCGTCTCGCGCGGTGACCTGCTCTTCGTGGGTGGGTACGGCGAGGACCACCGGCCACAGGTCGGCGATGGTAGCTTCGGTGCGCCCGGCCATGACGGCCGCCGCCGCGACGAGGGACTGGACCTTGACAATGCGCCGGTCGGTCAGCCGCACGGAGGCCCCGCGCAGCGCGCGAACCACCTCGGCGAGCCGGGGCCTTACCGCGGTAAGATCGACCTGACGCGCGGCCTCGGAGAGCACGTCGATGGCATGGATGGAGGCGAGGGACGAGGCCCCCGAGGCTTGCAACGCGCGGCCACCTTCCAGGAGATCTTCCAGGCGCGACTCGGGCACCGCGTCCACGAACACGCGCAGCAAGAAACGATCGGCGAAGGCGGCGAGGGCGTCGTCTTCGGGGAGCCGGTTGGCGGCCGCCACGCAAACCCGCAAGGGACACTGCAGCGTGGTGTGACCGCGACGGAAGACGCGCTCGTTCAAGATGCCGAGCAGCGTGTTCAGAATCGCGGTCGACCCCAGAAATACCTCGTCCAAAAAGGCAATTTCGGCCTCGGGCAACATCCCCTCGGTGCGAATCTCCACGGCGCCTTCGCGCAGGCGGCCCAAGTCCACCGGGCCGAACACCTCGTTCGGCTCGGTAAAACGGCCGAGCAAATATTCGAACATGCGCCCGCCGAGGGCCCGCGCCGCGCGACGGACGGCCTCGCTCTTGGCGGTGCCGGGCGGACCTACCACGAGCACGTGCTCACGCGCGACGGCCGCCAGCGCCACGGTGTCTACCAGCACCTCGCGGTCGACGAGGCCCCGGGAGGCGTCGGTCAAGGCCGCGCGCACCTGCGCCGCGGCTTCGACGGAGGACAAGGGGGTGGATGGGGTGGTCGTGCTCGTCATGGGTTCAAGGGGGCCGCACGCGCGGGAAAGTGGGCATCTGTTCGGACTGCCGACCAGGCCCCCGAAACGACATCCAAGGAGCCCATGCTGACCGAAAGGCCAGCGCTCCGCAAGAGCCATTGAAGCCACGCCGGGAGCCGATGGCACGTGATGTCACGGACAAGTCCGACCTTCGCAGGAGACTTCGGCGCGTACCGCCCATGCGTGGGTAGGGAGGTCGAGGTCCGGATTGGTGCATCCCGCTGACGTGAAGGCGCACACGCTTCTCCACCCGATCGGGGCCCCCACCGCCCCAGCCGACCTCCCGACAGGGCGCGGTAGCTGCACCCCGGGGAGACCTGACCGCCTGTTAGGCCAAGGATGCCGAGCCGCCGCTACCCCGATTCTGCCCTCCCGAAAACCTTCCCATCCGGGGTACGGCCACCCTGGAATCCCCAACCATTCACCGGTATCTTCCCGTTGCGCGTCGACGTCCAGGGGCTCGGCGTCTTAACACCTGTCGCACGGGCCAGACCGCACAATCCACATCGTTCATGGTCGTCCTCATTTTCAAAAAGACGCTGCGGCGTCTTGCCACGAATCTCCAGTGGCTCGTCGGCGCCAGGCCTCCATCGGCGAGCGCGTCCGAAGATGCGCCCCACGTAGAGCTTTGGAGGATGCTCATCCTTGCGACGCTTGTCGGCGTCGTCGCCGGGCTCGCGAGCGGCCTGTTTTCCATGACGGTGATCTGGGTTCAACACCTCGCCCTCGACGGCTTGGCGGGCTGCACGCCCCTCCGCGCCGCTGGCGAGCGTACCTACCCCCCAACATCGACGCCCTTTCGGCCGTGGGCCCTCCTGCTCCTGCCCGCCGTGGGGGCGGGGATAGGAGGTTTCATTACGTTCCACTTCGCCCACGAGACCGCGGGCGGTGGTGGCGACGCCGCCATCCGCGCCTACCACCAACACGACGCCATCGCCCGCCACCGGATCCCCTTCGTCAAGGCGATCGTGTCGATTCTTACCGTAGGATTCGGTGGGTCGGGTGGACGGGCTGGACCGACCATGCAAATCGGGAGCGCCATCGGCTCCGTGATGTCGCGCTGGCTGCGCACCTCCGCACGGGAGCGGCGCGTACTCTACATTGCGGGTATCGCGGCAGGGGTTTCGGCCATCTTTCGCACACCCCTCGGCGCAGCGCTGTTTGCCGTCGAGGCCCTCTACAGGGACGACATCGAGACCGACAGCCTGGTCCCCGCCATCGTGGCCAGCGTCGCGGGCTATTCGGTCAGCCTCCTCTTCGGCGAGACGTCGCAGCTCTTCGCGCATGCATCTTCCTACCCCTTCGTCCCGGCGCACCTCCCGCTCTTCGCGCTGCTCGCGCTCGCCGAGGTGGCCCTCGCCATCCTGTACTTGAGCACGATGGGCCTCGCTTGGCGCGCCTGCGAGCGTCTGCCCGGGCCGGTCTGGATTCGACCAGGCCTCGGAGGGCTCGCCCTTGGCCTGTTCGCGGCGCCGGTCCTGTACCTCATCGGCCAGAACGTCGGGGCCATGGGGTCCGGCTTCGGCGTCCTAGGCGGGGGCTTCGGGGCCGCGCAAATGGCCATCACCGGTGCCGATTTCCTACCCGACGGCTGGGGCGGCGTGCGCATCCTCGGGCTCCTGTGCCTCGTCAAGGTCGTGTCGACCTCCCTTACCCTCGGGACACGCGGGAGCGCGGGAAATTTCGCGCCTACGCTCGTGATCGGCGCCTTGCTCGGCGGCGCGTTCGGCCGAGCCGCCGAGACAATTACAGGTGATTCCAGGATCGAGCCCGGTGCCTTCGCGCTGGTCGGGATGGGCACCCTGTTCGGGGGCATTGGTCATGTGCCCATCTCATCCATGGTGCTCGTCTGTGAAATGGCAGGAAGCTACGACCTCATCGTCCCCTTGATGTTGGCCGAAGGGATCGCCTTCGTCGCGCTGCGCCGACGCCACCTCTTCCCTTCCCAACCGGCGGGGCGAGCGTCAAAACCCGAGGCAGACGGCGCGGCGGCTAGGGCAGCCCCGCCGCAGCGAGCACTGTGAGCTGCCGATCGAGGATGGAAGGATCACGGTAGAAATTCGCGCTGCGCCACTTCGCGAGGGTCATGTTTGGGTGCTTTTCCAAGAACTTCGTCACGCTGGCACGGGCTCCGTCGGCTTGGCCCAAATGGGCAAGGTTGATGGCGTGTAGCAAGGGGACCGCGGGCAGCTCGATGGATTCGTGCAGGGCCGCTTCAGATTCTTCGTAGCGCCCCGCCACACAAAGCGCCCAAGCCCGGAGCTGCTGGTAAAAGGCCCGGTTGGCGGGGTCGGCGTTCATGGCCTTTTCGTTCATGCGAATGGCCTCCTCGGGCTCCCCCGCCAAAATCCGGATGGTGCTCAGATCGGCCTCCTGAAATACGTCGTAAGGAGCGAGCTGGATGGTCGCTTCGAGCTCGCGCAGGGCGCGGTCGTAGTCGCCTTCTTGGCAGCTGACATAGGCAAACAGCCAGTGCGCGAGCCGGCTCTCCAGTGGCGAGCGCTGGGGCTTTGCGAGGGCGCTCCGGGCAAGACGCCCGGCCTCGGCGTAGTCGGCGGCGGCGCCGTCCTCGAAGTACAGGTAAGGTCGCATGAAATGGTAGAAGCCGAGCTTCGCTTGCAGCAGCGCGGAGTCGGGGAAGGCCTTGAGACCCTGGTTCCAAGCCTCGGCTGCGCGCTCGTTGTCCGCCTCAGTCAGGCGCATGTAGAAGTCGTGCCCGCGCAGGTAGAAGTCGTACTCGTCCAGGTTCGTCGAGTCGGCTCCCCAGGCCGCGCGGTACTGGGCGCGCTTGAGCTGCCCGAACTCCCCGGTCAAGGCGCCCAAGATCTTCCCCGCGATCTCGTCTTGCAGGGCCCAGGGATCGCTGCCGGTTTGGTCGAAGCGCTCCGACCAGACATCGAGCCCGGTGCGCGCGTCGACGAGCTGGGCGACGATGCGCACCTTGCCTTCCTCTTTGCGCACCGTGCCTTGAAGCACATAGCCGACCCCCAGCTCGCGACCGATGTCTCGGACATCGGCCGCGCCTTTGTAGGCCAACGCGGCGCTGTTCGACAGCACCGCGATCTCCGGCGTACGGGTCAACATGGCCGTGAGGTCTTCCGTGACGCCAGCACCAAAGTAGGCCGAGTCTTGGCTACCCACGGTGGTGAAAGGCAATACGACGATGGACGGGGTGGGCCCCCGGACCTCGGGGACATCGGGTCCCCGCTTGGCGAGCCAGAGCGCAGGCAAGGTCAGGATCAGCGCGAGCGCGGCGCCCAACCGCCAACGCCACGCGCGGCGCCGCGGCGGCGCGGCGAGCTCGGCCCCGCTCCGCTCACCCGACGGCAGGGCGAGGGCCGCGGCCACCTGCGCCATGGTCGGACGGCGCTCGGGCTCCCTTTCCAGCATGGAAAGCACGAGGGCTTCCAAGGCAGGCGGGACGTCCCGGTTCTCGGCGCTCGGCTTCGCTGCCTCGGCGGCAAGGGCGCTGGCCAGGGAGACGCCGCGCCCGTCGAGCGCGAAGGGGTGCTTCCCTGTCAAGAGCTCGTAGACTACGATGCCCAGGGAGAAGACGTCGCTCGCGGGGCCCACCTGCTCGCCGCGGAGCTGCTCTGGAGACATGTAGCGAGGCGTGCCGACCACCACCCCGCTCCGCGATTCGTAGCCACCGCGGTCGGGCCCCGGCGTTGGCATCAGCCGGGCAAGGCCAAAGTCGAGCACCTTGACATAGCCGTCGTCTCTGACCATGACGTTGGCAGGCTTGATGTCGCGGTGGACGATGCCAGCATCGTGCGCCGCCGCCAGGGCCTCGGCGATTTGGCGCGCGAGCGCGGTGGTGCGCGGGACGTCGGGCGGCTCGGCGCTGAGCGCCGCGAGGGTGCGACCCTGGACCAGCTCCATGACCAGGAAGGGCTGCTCCTCGTGGGTGCCGAAGTCGATGATGGTGCAAATGTGCGGGTGGTTCAGGGAAGACGCGGCGCGCGCCTCGTTTTGGAAGCGTCGGAGCGCCTCGTTGTCTCGGACAGCTTCCGGGGGAAGGAGCTTCAGCGCCACGGAGCGATCGAGGCTCTGCTGCCGCGCTTCGAACACGATGCCCATGCCGCCGTGACCGAGCGGGCGACGCACGTCGTAGCCTGGAATGGAAGGTAAGGTGCGCGCGCGGACGGCGGGCCGCGCGCCGCCACCTTCCGCTGGCGGAGGCAGCTCGGTCGGGTCGAGGTCGAACGCCTCGTGCACCTCGAACTGCAGCCGCAGCTCGGCCGCGCGGGTCGGAAACCGCTGCACGTACTCGGCGAGGGTAGGTCGCTCCCCCGCCCGCTCGCGCAGCACGATCTCATGGTAGATGAGGTCCACCACAAGCTCCTCGGGGAGGTCGGGCGTCTCGGCGATCAGCGCCTCGACGGGGGTCCGATCGCCCCTCTCCCAGCGCTCGGCCTGGGCCTCCAGCAGCGCTGTGCCGTCGCTCATGCGCCGCCGTCTTCCACACCGAGGGCTTCGCTGATCTCGTCGACCGCTCGCGCGAGCCGCTTGCGCAGGGCGTCCGGGTTGCCCCCGATCCGCTCGGCGATTTCCTTCCAACCGAGGTCTTCGTCGCGCAGCGCGATCACCTCCAGAAGCTCGGGCGCCAGACGAGCGCGCGCCTCGCGGGCAAGCTGACGCATGGCGACGATCCGGCTAGGGCTCGGCTCCGCCGAGGGCACGACGGCCGCGCCCGAACCATCGAGATCGTCCGCGTCGCGCCCCACGTCGCGCCGCCGCGCCTTCTCCGCGACCTTGTTGCGCACCATCACGGACAACAGCTTCAAGAGGTCGTCCGGCTTCTGAAGATCGTATTGCCCGAGCGCCACGCGCACGAAGAAGCTGCCCATGACGGACTGGAAGACGTCGCTCTCGCCGTGCAGCCGGCGGAGGCGTCGATCCAGGAGGCGCACGCGGATCAGCCGCGTGAGCACGGGCTCGTAGCTGCGAACGATCTCCGCGGCCGCGTCCTCGTCCCCCTGTCGCAGCCGGTGCATCAACGCTTGGAAGCCCTCGCTCTTCATGGCTGGGCGCAGGGTACCGCAACTTTTTTGAAGACGCGTGTCCGATCGGACGCCCTGCTCGCGATAGCCCGGTATGCGGCAAGAAAGCCGCCGAAACCCCGAGATACCGAGGCCCCCATGTCAAAGCATCGCCCCCACCTCTCCTTCGCCGTCACCGGAATCGTAACCTTGCTTGCCGCTTCCCCCACCTTCGCGCAAACAACCGCGAACATCCAAGGCGCCGACGAGCTCTCCACGTCATCTACCCTTTGTGGTCCTCAAGCCACGGTCGTCCAGGGTCAGCGCCGCATCGACCAGGGTCGCTACGAGGCGGCCAAGGCGATCTTCAGCTGCCTTGTCGACGCCGACCCGACCGCCCTGGATGGCTACCGCGGGCGCGCCGAAGCTTCCCTGCTGCAGGGCCAGTACGCCGACGCGATGGCCGACTACGCCCGCGTGAACGCCTTCGTCTTCCCCAGCCATCCGGACACCGTGGACACCGTCTTCGCGAGCTACGACGCGCGTCTCAGCCATCACCCCGACGACATCGCGGCGCTCACGGGCGCAAGCTTCGTTCATTGGTGGTTCTTCGACTACGAAGCGGCCCTACCCTTCTTGGATCACCTGCTCACGCTGCGTCCGAACGATTTGTACGGCACCCTGTACAGGGGCTCCAACCGGCTGTTCGTTGGCGCGGACGTGCCCGGTGGCATGGCCGACTTCGAGCAAGCCCTGACCCTCGCTCCGGCCAGCGCCGACGTGCGCTTCATTGTCTCGGACGGCTACACCTACGCCTACCCCGATCCGGATCGTGCCTTCGCGGAGGCCACGCTGGCCCTCGCCTGGGGCCTCGATACGCCGAGGATTCACGCCATTTTGGCCAGCGCGCTGTTCGCGCAAGGGGACGTGGACGGAGCCGCTTACCATCTCCAGACGCACATCGCCCAGGTGACCAGCGAGAGCGTGGCCACGGCCCCGCTGGCGAGCGGCGGATCGACGGCGATCGACCTCGGCCCGGGCCGCACCTTCGACATTCCGCTCGCTATTCAGGCGGGCGAGCTGGTCGCGATCCGTACCGCCAGCCCGAGCGAGGAGATCTACGATTCCATCGCAGTTCTGCTCGCCTCCGATGGTAGCGCGGTGGTCGGAAACGACGACTTCGACGACTACCTGGCAGGGTTCGATTGGATCGCCACCGCGACCGGGACCTACACCCTGAGGGTCACCTCGTTCGAGGGTGTGTCTAGCGGAGCGCTCGTGGTCACCCGCAACTGACACCCGAGCCAGCGCGCCCCGAACCACGGGACGCGCCTTGTCCTCGGTCGCGGCTCGCCCCAACGGTGTCGATTTCCGTTCCCCAAGACCACCGTGGCGCGCTAGCGTGCTCGGCATGGATGTGCCGGGGATGGCGAGACGTGTCAGGGTGTGGGGCTGGGCCGCGGTCGCTGCGAGCGCGGTGTTTTGGTTCGCGGGGGTCGCACAGGCGGAGGCGCCCGCCAAGTCCGCGCCCACCGATCACCAGAAGGTCGCCGGCCATTTCGGCCTTGGCTTCTTGGGGGTCAGCGATCTGCCCCTGCCCGTCGCCGCGCCCGGCGGCACGTCCCAACGTCCCTCCCTCACCCCGAACGACAAAGTCGTGCTGACGCACGTATCGGCGCCCGTCCTCGGCCTGCGTTACTGGTGGAGCCAGTGCGTGGGATTCGAGGCCGGGCTGGGATTCTTCTACAGCGCGGGCTCGGTGTCCGCCGAGCTGGGAGACGCATCATCCGAGGTCGAGAAGCAAACCATTTTCGCGGCCCTGATCCACGCGGGCGTTCCGCTTCGCCTGGCGGACACCCAGCATATGGTGCTTCTTCTGACCCCCGAGCTCACGTTCGGCACCGCCCGCTCCGATGTGTCACCGCTCTTCGAAGACAACGCGCCTCCCGCCGCCGAGCTCCGCGGTTATCGGCTCGACTTGGGGGCCCGCGCGGGTGGGGAGATCCACTTCGGGTTCATGAACCTACCCAACCTTGCCTTGGAAGCGAGCGTCGGTGTTTTTCTGTCCAGCGAGTGGGCGTCCGCCACGGTCGCCAATCAATCCCTGACCGACGTCAGCACGGCCCTCTCCACGAGCTCGTTGAACGCGCCTTGGGACATCTTTAGCGGCCTCGGCAATGTCGCGGCACGGTATTATTTCTAGGTGACGCCATGAACAAGAAGATCGCTTTTTTCGGCCTATTTTTGGGGCTTCTGGGTTGCTCGGGGGGCACCGACGGCGTCTCCCTCCAGGGCGCGGGGCGCGAGGGAAAGGGGCCCGGCTCGTGGGACAACGGAAGTTTTCCAGGCACCGGATCCCCCACGACGAGCATCTCTCCCCTCGAGGTCCTGTGCATCCAGGCCTGCGCGCGGGTCCACGCGGCCGACTGCGGCGGCGCCCCCATCGAAGACACCGCGAGCTGCGATTTCGAGTGTCAGTCCGAAATAGTCTCGCTACCGTCTACCTGCGTCGACGAAATGGCCGAGCTCTTCACGTGCACCTACGACGCGACGGTAAGTTGCACCTCGGACATCGCCGAAACACCCATCGTCTCCGGCTGCTCCGACGAAGAAGTGGCCCTCGACAAGTGCCTGAACCCCACCTCCAGCGGGGGCTGCGAGGCGCTGCCTGGAAACGACATCGAGTGCCAGAACTTCGGCTTTTCGCGCTTCTTTGTGTGCGCGAACGGCAGCAGCCCCGGGCCCGAGTGCCTGCCCATCTCGAGCAGTCAGTTCTGTTGTCCTTGAGCGTGGCTCACAGCGCCTTCAGGTAGGCGATCAGGTCCGACACTTCGCCGCCGCCGAGCTGGCTTGTCTTGCCGTGGCTGTTGCCACCGCCGCAGCTCGTGAAGGCAAAGCGCTCTTCGAGGGTGTTGGCGCAGCCATTGTGCATGTAGGGCGCGCGGGCGCCGACCCCCCGCAGAGAGGGCGTTTGGAAGGTGCCGCCGGTGCCCACGTTGTAGCTGCGATTGTCGGTAAAAAAGCCACCGCTGTGGCAGGCGGTGCAGCCGACGTCGGCGCGCTCGAAGATCGCCTTGCCGCGGGCCACGGCGTCGGGCTCGTCGTGGCTGACGTCTTCCAGCACGGGCGGGATCGAATCAACCCATTGGGAGAGCGCGTACGCGTGCTTCGCCCCCACCTTCGGGCCCGACATCCGGTTGGTAAAGACCTCGTTCATGAGGCTGTCGAAGGTGGGTAGATCGCCGTCCCAGTGGAGG